>CAYQLX010000007.1:25163-30839 GCA_964418305.1 uncultured Coriobacteriaceae bacterium
TCGGGTGCAATCATTGCACCCGATACGTTTACATCAGCATACTTAAATCAGGAGCCAAAATTTTTTTAACACGTTAGTTGTTTTACTCGAACTTTTGAAAAGTTGAACTGGAATACCAGGCATATCTGAATCGTCGACTCATTTTCGATGCAAATCATTGAATATGAACAACCAACGCGCAAAACCAAGCACATGTCGAGAAACGTGATATTCCACGTGCGCAGATTGCAGGGTGCAACCGTTGCACCCATTATTAATCGATAGCGAATTATAAAGAAGTGTACAATCAAATAGCACGCCTTTTAAAATCACAATAGCGCCATGACTAGAAAGGCGATGAGATTAACAGAACAAGGTCGAAGTGAAGCTCACTCAAACAAGGTGCAACCATTGCACCCAAAAAGCATCGAAATAGCGCTTAATGGAATTAGCATCTCGAATTTAATGGCAAAAATAGAGAAATTTGAACAATTCCAATAGAAATATGCGATTCCCGCAAAACAAAGCAATAAAACACATTAGAATGTTTTCATCCAAAGCTAAACCCTAAACAGAACGAGGTTTCACATGAGCGATGAGGAAAAGAAGGAAAAACGAACCTATTCGGTCTACCTCACGCCGGATGTAATCGAGCAGATAGACCGCGATGCGGCAGAGAACAACATGAAGCGCAGCCCCTATCTGGCCAAGAAGCTCACCGAGCTTGCAACAGGTGAGGCAGAGGAAGAGTCCGATCTTCCTTTGATCTTGGTAATGAGCTCGCATAAGGGCGGCGTTGCAAAGACGATCACAGCTGCAAACCTCGCCGTTGAATATGCCCTACAAGGCAAGAAAACCTTGGTTATTGACCTAGACGGTCAAGGCTCCATCAGCGAATACCTACACGTTTACGACGAAGGTAATGAGAACCCTTGCATTGCAGACGTTATGGTCACGCAGATGGACGGCAGTAGCCTTACACTTGCCCAGGTCAAGCGCCAAGCAGAGGTTGTAGACGACGAGGGTGAGATGCACATCATAGAAAACCTCGAGGTCGTCCCCAGCGATCTGCGCTTTGACAACGCGGACTCAAAGATGAAGAACTCGTCCATGGCCGGCGTGGATACCAGGTTGCGCGACGCCATCAAAGACCTAATCGACGACGTCGCAGAGGCAGGGGAGGAGCCCTACGAGCTCATCATCATCGACTGCCCGCCGCGCGTAGACCTGGTTACGACAAACGCAATCACCGCGTTGGCCGCAGGCAGGCAGAGCTCCATGGTCATCGTCCCGGTACGCCCCGACGGCTTCTCAAAGCGCGGCATGGAAAGCACGGTGAGCGCAATCGCCGCCGTAAGCCGCTCCAAGAAGACGCGCATGGCCAACTGGGTACTGCTGCGCACCATCGACGAGCCGCGCACCAACCTGTCCCGCCTGCTGGAAGACACCGTCAAAGAGGACTTCCCCGACGCGCGCTTCTTGGACACCAAGATCGACAAAGCCGTGGTAGTGATGGAAAGCTCGCAGTTCTACACTCCGCTGGCTTACTATGCACCCAACTCGAAGAGCCGCAGCCAATACATAGAGCTCGCACAGGAAATCGAGGAGATCGCAAATGGCGACTAGCAAGATGATGGCTGCCAAGAAAAAAGCAGCCGAGAAGGCCAAGAAAGATGCCGCTGCAGCAGCTCAAGCGCCAAAAACGGTAGCTACCGCGATAAACGAGCAACCCAGCGACGGCGAGGAACTGCTCAAAGAGGCCCTAGCATCAAAGCCGGAAGAAGGCATGAGCGCAGGTGAGCTTATCGTGAGCGAGAAGGCGCGCAAGCAACTGCTCTCCAAGGCGGGCTTTGACTATCTTGACGTGCGCGAGCTCACGCCCAACCCCAAAAACACCTACGACGTGGACGAGGGCAGCGTAGAGAGCCTAGCAAGCCTCATCTTTGAGTCAAAGAACACCACGCCGCTTATCGTGCGCGAAGTGCCCGTAAGCAAGGACTACCCGCACGGGTATGAAATCGTAGACGGCGAGCGCCGCTACCGTGCGCACATGCTGTTGGGACAAAAACACGGAGAGCACTGGTACATGGCGCCGGTGAGAGTCTTCCACCTGGGTGAGCTCTCTGACGAGGATGCCGAGTTTATGCTCCACGCAGAAAACGTCGGTCAGCGCGATATGAAGCCCTCTGAGCGCGCTCGCGGCGTTGCAATGGTCATCGATCGCGTGGTCAAACAACGCGAGGCAGACCCTGAGTCAATGCGTGGACGCAAGACCAAAGACATTATCGCCGAGCAGTTTGGCGTATCCGCAAGAACTGCTGTCATGGAGTCGAACATCGGTCATAACCTTAGCCAGGCAGGCATGGATGCTTACGATGCAGGTGAGATAACCAAGACCGCTGCAGATGCCGTGTCCAAGCTCCCGCAAAAAGAGCAGGAAGAGCTGATTGCCCAGGTCAAAAGCGGGCAGCTGCCCAAGAGCGAGGTTGAGCACGTTGCCAAGGGCAAAAAGCCCACAAGCACGCGCATACCCAAAACAGCTGACGAGGACCTGCGTGATGCCCGTCGTGCACTCAAACGCGCACTGGTTAAAAACAGCGTACCTGACCGGGTGCTCATAGCAGAGCTAAGAAACCTGCTCGACAAGCTGGATCCTGAGCATACAAAGAACACAGAGGACTAAAGTCAATTACCTGCTACTGGAGCAAAGGAAATGTTAAGAGACCTGTAGAAGTAGAAGCTGCAGGCCTCTGAAGTTCTGAAGCGTAGGGGAGAGCCAAAGGCGCAGCACACCCCCAACTCGTATGCCAATAAAATGAAACCTTACTGGTTGCCTTAGCCTCCTGTTGTTTAGTTTTGGTTGCGAGTGCTGCTTTGAACTGGGCTTTGAGCTTGTCCTTAATGCAACCGCGGGTGATCTTTGCTGCTTTGGTTACTTTGCACACGGTTCCTAGTGAGCAGCTTGTTTTAGCAGCAACTTGCTTTTGTGTGAGCCCGTTGCCGTAGAGTTTGCAAATTTTTGCGTCTCTTTGTGCACGCTTGGCCTTAGTGGCTTGTTTTGCTGCCTCACGGGTAGTCTGTCTTTTGGAGGCAAAGAAATTAGTTGCTTCCATTTCTTGTGCTGTGAGCTGCAATTTGGCGATTATGCTTTCTTTGGTAAGAGGATAGAAGCCCTTCTTACCCTTGTGTGCTCCGTGGCAGATAACTACGTTGTCTACGGTCCTAGCGATCTGCTCGACATCTTGAGTTGGCAGTGGAGAAGCGAGCGTTTGGTTGAGCCTGAGTGTGCGCGTTAGTGCCTCTTGCGGCTCTACGACTTGTGTGGCCGCGTTGTAATAGATGAAGAGGCACAGGTCACGCGTGCCGTTGCAGCCACCATTGGCCTCGCGGTAGGCGACAAGCTGCTCGACTTTGGCCATCCTCATCATCTGGAGGCGGTCGTACTTGTAGACGCGCGCGCTGTGAGTCTTGCCTGCTTTAACTTTGGTGCTGTTAGGCTGCAGGCTGCAAGCGGTTTTCAAGCTGTTGAGCGTCCAATAATCGCGTGAGGTGGATATCAGCTGCGCCCTGCGCCCTGCAGCGCCGTTGTAAGAGCCGGGTATGCGTGCCACGCGCGTCAGATCAAAGACGCTTTTGTCCAGCTCGCAGCCGGTGCTTTGAGCGACGACTGCGAGCTCAATTAAAGTGGCGAGCATTTGGCGCACATCGGCTAGGAAGTCTATGACGCTGCTGTTGACGCTGCCGCTTTTGAGCCGGTAGGGGATGGATTTATCCAAAACGTAGTAAACCTGCAGGCCGCGCCCCGTGTCTACGACGATGTTGGGAGCGGGAACCTTGCCGCTTTTAATGGAGCTGTTCAAGGCGCTCTTTAATGTGCGGACAGCCAGCGCGGAAGACTCGTTATGTGCATCGATGTCGAACATGATGGCATTGATTTGGCGGCAGCGATTGAGGTCGCGGCGTTTGCCGGCAAAACCATTGACGGTGACGTAGTGGTCGTTGGAATCTGCAAAGCTACTGCGAAGGTAAGGCAGCTGCGAGCAGGGGAGGGATTCCTCCGTCCAAAGGCCCTTCCTGCGCGTGGCTAGCACGGCATTGCTCTTGCGATCGTCGTGGAAGAGGATCGCATAGAACTCCGCGGCCTCGCTTGCCTGAGGCAAGGTGGGAAGAGGGATGGAGGTTTGCAGTGCGTTTTGAGGCATATAACCAGCCCGCACCTGGCAATCCAAGCGCAAAAGACCTGCTTGTGAGGGTATAAAAACCTAGGCGCTTGATAGCGCATTAAGCAGGGCTATTGGGTTGTAGCAGGGTAAAAGCGGACCTTCCTCCTCTCGCGCTTACCGTGAGCAAGAGCGCGATAGAGTTGCGAAAAGGCCCATGAGCAGGTAAAATACCTGTAGAAACATGGATCAATGCTTTACTTTGGCGAGTCTGGCATTTGACCTCAACGTGTTTCTATCGCACAGGCCCCGGGTGCAACCGGGGCCATTCTTATCTCAGTTTTCAACTTGCATACAATTTAATCGGTCGTTTGCAATGCGTCAAGCAGTTCCATTAAAAAGTTTTGGTGCATTTTAATGGAAACAAGGCAGTGTTTAATGGAAGAGGTGTTGACCACCGCGGCTGGAGGTATCAGGCAATGCCGCAATGCATGCTCTTGAGCGGGGGAGATTCGACGAGAATCGCAAGGTGTCAGTGCTGCGAGAGTGCTGTTAACGTAGTTGCATTAAACATGAGGTAGAAACAGTAGCAAGTTTTAATGGCCTGTCGCTCAAGATGTGCCTTGGGTGTGGCTGCAGCGTGATAGGATGGCATATTGTCAGCGGCCCTTCTTGGGCAAGCGACGCTAATAGAGAAACACGAGGGAACAGATTATGAGAGTCCTTTTGATGAACGGTCCCAACCTCAACTTGCTGGGGGTGCGTGAGCCAGACGTGTACGGGTCCACCACGCTCGCAGATATCGAGGCGATGTTTTGCGAGTATGCCACAGCGCAAGGAGTGGACAGCGTCGAGTGCTTCCAGAGCAACCACGAGGGAGATCTTATCGACAAGATCCATGAGTCCATGGGCAGTTTTGACGGCATCGTTTACAACCCCGGCGCGCATACTCACTACAGCTATGCCATCCACGATGCCATAACCAGCGTTACCACTCCAGTGGTGGAAATCCATATCTCGGATATCTCAAAACGCAAGGAAGAGTTCCGCCATCACAGCGTGTTGGCGGATGCTTGTATAGGTCAGGTCAAGGGGCATGGTGCGCAGGGTTACCTGCTCGCGCTGGACATGCTGTTGGAGCATCTGCGATGAGGGCGGCGCAACGTGTGGCCAAGCTGCGAGCTGTGCTCGAGCAGCAGGGCCTGGATGCCATGATTGTGCGCTCCACAACCGATCTGCAGTGGCTCACCGGATTCGAGGCAGTCTTCGACACCGAGCAGGCGCACACGGCGGTCGTCACTGCAGACAACTGCATCATTCATACCGACAGTCGATACTCGACCGCTATGCGCACAGCCGCGTCCGAAGAGGGTCTATGGGCTGTTGCCGACGAACGCGAGGGGGCAGCAGCTTTTGCCGCGCGCGTCTTAGGCGAGGCGGGTCTTGCCGACGGCCAGGTGGCCATCAGTGCTGATACACCGCTCAACTTGTACCGCAGTTACCAGGAAAAGCTCGCGCAGGCGACGTTGGTGGAGCG
>CAYQLX010000008.1:0-24344 GCA_964418305.1 uncultured Coriobacteriaceae bacterium
GGGTCTTGTCAAAGCGCGAATTAAGGGTAAAATAATTTCTTGCGTGTTACGCGCTTCACAATATTGCGGGGTGGAGCAGTCTGGTAGCTCGCCGGGCTCATAACCCGGAGGTCGTTGGTTCAAATCCAGCCCCCGCGACCAAAGGTTCTAGCAGGTCATCGGTACAATCCGATGACCTTTTTTCTTTGCTGTGACCCTTATGCGGCCCCTGTGTGACTCTTCGTGCAGAACCCCTCATACGGCGAAATCGTTCAAAATTATGCCTTATAGGGGCTGCGGAGGGTTTAGAGGCGGAATTTTGAACGATTTTGCTGGCCCTCAACGACGCATGCCAGCAGACTACCCAAGTCGCTAGCTGCTCAGTTCCCCTTTGCCTGAGCCACCTCTTCGATCGTCGATTCCAGCTTGCGCTTGTAGATAGACTCGGCGGTATAGAGCACCGAGCAGGGATTATGCGCTGTCAGGAAGTCCTTTGTGACCAAGGTCACTGCGGGTGCATCAGAGTATTTGCAAAAGAGTGCATCATGTCCAACGCAGATTCCCATTAGGATGTTCAGATCGGTTTTGGCTTCGTTGAGCAGCAAAGCTTGCATGATTGGGTTGCAGATGACGCTGTCTTCGCTGATAGGACACGTGTCAAGGCCTAGGTCGGCTTTCGTGTTGCTTTCTAGCTTGCAGCCAAATACCTGCACATCGAACCCTGCCTTCTTGAGAAGCTCAGCCAAGATGCGTGTTTCCCTCAGCATTGCCGTGCATGTTGCAATGCCGATGAGAGACGCGCCCATGCAAGAGGCGAACTTGATTACATCCTGAACGCGCGATGAGTTTGCCGTTTGAGCGCTGACTACTGCAGCAGACTCCATTATGCGATGGTTCTCAGGCTCGTTATAGAGGCGCAGTGCCTCTTCATGCAGCTCTTTGGTGATTGATGTCTGGGGGCAGAAGTCAGGTGCGGTTCTGTCTGTGTACTCGCAAGCTGTAACACGGCAGCTCTCGCATGCAATGTGACCCATCGTTATCAGCACCTTTCAAGTTGGCAGCGCACTCAATTTCGTGAGAGTGTCGGCGGTTCACCTATGACGCAAGGTTTCCCACGACGGATATTTTGATGGAAGATAGCATCAGACAAGCGTAAAGACAATTCTTGATTAGCGCGCTAGTAGCGCATCTACCTTACCTTGCCTTGCGGTGTCCAATAGGAAAAGCCCGATGGCAATCCCCGCAAATGCAGGGAAGCCACCGGGCCTTTGGTCAAGTCGATCTAAAGCTGCAGGTGATGCTCCTACTTAAGCACCTTTGCGGAGGTGACAATCTTTGAGGTCGTTGTCTCTTGTCCAGCCTTGGTAGAGATAACGCGTACCTGGTACTTTTTCTTGGCCTTGAGCTTGGAGATGGTAGCCGTGGTCTTCTTGGTGCTAATGCTCTTCCAGCTCTTCGCGCCCTTTTGGCGGTAGGACACCTTGTACTTGCTTGCTCCGGTGCTCTTCCAAGAAACGGTGATGCGCTTGGAGCCAACCTTTACCTTAGGGGTCGCCTTGCCCATCGCGATGCTGAAGCTCGCGCTCGAGCTGCCGCTGTAGGCACCCGTGCCGCTTACGGTGACGGTGGCGGTGCCGACCTTGTTGTTGTTCTTGTAGCTCACCTTGTAGTTGCTGGAAGACAAGGTCTGACCGTAGAGCTTCACGGTAACGGCCGGCTTGAGCGCCTTGCCGCTGTAGCTGACAGTGGAGTTTTTGACAGTCACCGTGGCGTCCGAGAGGTTCTTAATGTCCTCGTTGGATAGGTCGATGTGGCTGCTGGGGGCCAAGCCCTCGTCAACCTTTGCCACTGCGTCCTTGTTGGCAAGGTAGTAGCGCCAACCATGGGCAAGCTTTTGCTCGACGGCGTTGGAGGAGTATTTGGATACGTCGCTTAGGGACGTGCCGGCGGGCAGGGACTGATGCGACATGTTGTTTTCTAGCGCCTTGGAGAGGCTCGCGCTGGAGATATGGTAGAAGTTCTCGTAGAAGTAGGAGATCAAATCAACGGGGTTGACGACTTCTGGGTAGATGAAGCCCAGATACAGGGCATAGTTGATGATGGAATCGGCAGAGCCGCGGTCCAGCGTGCAGCCGGCTTTGCCCGAGGTTGTGTAGATAGAGGGGTACTCGCTTTGGTCGGTTTTGCCTTTGAACTCGAGCTCCTGCTTGAGTTTGGCTGCCCACTCGTCGCCTGAGACGCCGTCTCCGCCGCCGCCGTCGACGTTGGAGGTGCAGCAGATGATAACGTCGCAGTCCATGACGTCATCTGCGGTGCCTGCGTAGACGTTGCTCTCGGTGCCGATTGTCTCGGTCTTGTAGCCCTTCACATCGACGATGTTGTTGACGGTGTTATGGGACGACTCTACCTGACGATAGCTGTTGTTGTCCTCGCCGGTGGACGCGCTGCCCAGGAACGTGATCGTATGGGTATCGTTGTCTACGGCGCGCACATAGCCGACTGTCTTCTTCTCTACGTTGCCATCGGCAATCTGAGAGAGGACGTAGAGCTGTGAGGCCTTGATAAAGGACTCGAATTTCTTGGCGATGCTTGTCGCATCACCGTAGCGCAGAGTCTTGGTGCCATTGGAGGCAGCAACGATGGAGTCTGCGGCTTCTGCCAGTGCATACATGGTGTTTGCAGTGCCGTACATGGAGCTCATATTGGGTTGGACCATCTTGGGGTTGTAGGTCTCGTCCCCAGCTTTGTAATGCGCATCGCCGGATTTCCAGCTGTTGATAATCTTGATCATTTGGGCATAAGAGCTGTACTTGGTGCCATCGTACGTCGTTGCGTTGTCGCCAAAGCCCAAGAGGATGTCGGGGCGCATATCGAGCGTGGTTGAGGTGCCGTATTCGGCGATAACCTGCGTGTCTGCAGAAGTTGGGCCGCACTTTTTAACTTGGCCGCTCCATATGACGTTGGCGGTTTGATCTGCAGATGCGGCAGTCTTGCCGTTAACGTCGGCGTACTGGTTGTAGAAGAGGTTCCACAGATACGGGTTAGGATTGGCGTTTGCATCGGTGGCAAACAAGCCCATCATGCCGTTGTTGGCCATCTTGTCCAGACGGGATTGGGAATCCTCTGCGGTGGGTAGGCCGGCAAGCCCCAGCCCGTTGGCGGCAGAGTTGCAAACAGTGACATTGCTGATGCCCAGCACGTCTGCGTAGGTTTCTGTCACGCGGTGTGCGGCAGAGGTGACGTAAGACGCACCTTTGGCATCTGTGACGCTCTTGGCTGTTGTTGGCACGTTCCACAGATGGGTACTCTCGGCTGCATATGCAACGGGAGTCAGTGACATGGCAGCAACAGCCGCCGCGCAGGCAGAAGCCAGCAGCTTAGTCGTCATATTCGACTTGCTCTTCATCTCGTTCTCCATTCACGCAAAAGCCGGCGGCCCTTATGGCAGCCTTGGCTTGATTATATTGAAGCAAAAATAAAAAACCTCCCCTTTGGAGTCGATTGACATAAGGGGAGGTGGTGGAAGGCGGTGCTTTAAAGTTGAAAGAACTTGAGTGCATAGCGCAAGCGCCCCAGATACGCCAACGCGCATGGGCAGAAGCCTTCATAGAGCTCTCTTAGGGACTCCAGGCAAGCAGGTTTAGGATCCTTGCCTCCGTAATACGCTTGTGAGAAGGCGTCGCAACCTTCTTTAAAGTTGCGCATCAATTCTGGTTGGGGTTTGAACAGGCGCTCAAGCGCAGGCGCAGACTCCCAGCAAAACTCCTCAAGAGTAGAATCTTCGCGTCGTTTGATCCCTATCTTGCTCGCTTGGAGCATAAATGAGCGAAACAGCTCGCAAGCTTGTTCTTGTGCCGGCAGGGAAAGCATCCTCTCCAACCGCTTCTTCCTTGAAGCGCGTTTGAGAAGAATCGACAAAATCGTCGCAACAACGATAAGAACAACCACTAGCAGCCATATGGGCAAGCTGGCATTGTAGCGGATGGTGCTCAGAGCATTAGCCCAGGCTTCTGGGTCTATAACGCCCGAGATTGCGTTGAACATATTCCCGTTGTCGCTGGATTCATCGATTTTCTGTTCATCCGTACTGCTCTGCTCGCCGGCAAGTGAGCTTAGCCAATCGCTTGGCTGTTCTTCTTTGGATGTACGTTTGTCGTCATAAACCAAGGTGGTGCTTGTGATCCCTTCCACCTCTATCTCCTCGAGCGCCATTTCTTTGGTGATGAGCTTGAGCTCTGCTTTGGGGAGCTCGACAGCGGAGCTTAGGGCGATGTAGCCGCCAAAAGCGAGGAGAAAAGCCACGGCACACAAGGCCACTGTTCCCAACGCGATGTGCACGGGCGGGCAAGTGCCACAGGAACCGTTCGAGGAAGTCTTCTTGAAGCGCACCAAGATGACCAACCCCAGTGCGGCGAGGAAGACGCCGGTGGCAGTTGATGCCATGCCCTGTTCGTAGAGGAACTCGACAGCGCCCACGATAAGGATCACAAGGACAGCCAACGCTACCGAGCCTGTGCAAGTGCGGGAGAGAAGGTACACACCAATCGATGCCGCGATGCTCAGCAAGACAAAGGGCAGCGGGTTGTCTGCAGTGTCTGAGAGGATGTCGCCGGCAGGGGCAGATTGCATCGCTATGCCTGCGAACAATGCGGCAACAACAACGGCCGCTAGCGGCAAAATCACCTTGCAACGGCTCCCAAGCGCCCTGAGTTCCAGCAGTGCCAAAATCACAGCGGGGAGCAGGATGGCCCATAACGGATTTGCGACAACCTGCGGCTCTGCCAGAAGCGTCATGCTCGCATTTTGGATAAAGCAGGCTGTTAGAACCCAGCACAGCACGAAGTCCCATGCAAGCAAGCTCCAGCGTTGCTTTGTCATCACCGCTGCGCTCATAGAAGCCCCCCAAAGTCGGCTGTACCGCTCAAGATGCAGTAGCCTATGCCGGCGGCGTCAAGCGCTCTCAAGGGGCGCAGGTACTCGGTCCTGTCACGCTCGTCAGCTGCAAGCGGCACCGCTGCATAGAGCACAGGGTGCTTTCCTCTCTCCTTTGCCTGTATCAAAAGCTCGCAGAGCTCGTGACTGATTGTTGCCGTGCACAATGCGATATTGCTTTTGGCATAGCGGTTTTCAATCTGCGATTCCAAATCTTCCAAGTATTTAGCGTCTGCCAAGGCCGGCTTTGGCTTAGGCAGGTAGCTTGTGACCTGTGCAATGTTCTCTGTCGCAAGCTCGCTTACAGCAAACGGTTGTCTGTCTTTGTCTTCGAACCTGAGCTCCACATCGAGCCCTCTTCTCTGTGCGCAGATGGCGAGCGAGAAGGCCGTCTCGACAAGCGCGTCGTTGAGGTCGGCTATGACTTCGTGCGGATAATCCGGGAACCTGAAGTCGAGCATGATAGCGATGCCGGGGTTGGTATAGGCTTCGAATAGGCGCGTGTAACTGCTTTGCGCTCGTGCGGAAAGCTTCCAGTGTACGAGCTTCATCGGGTCGCCGTATACGTACTCGCGCACGCCCGAGTAATCCATCCCCTCGTTTGGCACGGGCATCAAAGCAGTGTTGCTCTCGGATGCAGCTTGGGTGTCGATGTTTAGTTCGTCTATTTGATGAATACGGGGCATCACTCTCACTTGGCAGCTGCACTGCACGGTGACGTTGCGCCAGAAAAGCCCCACCGGGTCGAAGATACGCAGCGATTTCACGCCGGCCTCGTATGTGCCCACATGGTCGAAATGCGTCGTACTCTCAAGCTTGAAGTTGTTGCGTGCCCCCATGACGAAGGGTACGTCGAACGTAGAGCCGATTTCCCCGAAGATATCGGTGACGTAGATGCAGGCTTCTCCCTTGAACACGGGCAGCAGCGAACTGTTGGATAAAGCCAATCGCATAATCGCATCCTCGCCGCGAGTGCATTCCTGCTGCATTCCCATCGCGTTAAAGCTCAAGAAGCGCGGTACAGCAGCAAGGTACGCAATGCACGCAAGCAACAGCGCAACGAGCAACATCGCGGGCAACCAGCCGACAAGGCCCCCTGCAAATACGGCAGAGGCGCCAGATGCAGCTGCCAGTGCGGCAAGCGCCATAACGCGGGGGAGTATCTCCTTTACTCGGGCCACAACGCCGCCTTAAAAGCCCATGGGAACGGCAATGCTGGAGACCACGGCGCTCAAAACGTCTTTGGCACTCTTCTGATCTGCTTTGGCGTCGTGGCTCAATATGATGCGATGACCCAAGACAAACGGGACCAAGTGCTTCACGTCCGCAGGCGTCACAAAACCGCGGCCCTGTGATAGTGCATACGCGCAGCAAAGGCTCATGAGGGCGATCGATCCGCGAGGGCTTGCGCCTACCTTAATATCGGCGTGGTGACGTGTAGCCTCGACGATTTCAACGATGTAGAGCGCGACGGGATCGCTGACTGTTACCTGCTCGGCCGCTTGGCGCAGCCAGATGATGTCATCGCCCGTGAGCACGGCGCGGATGCTGCTTTTTGCAGCCTTGCCAGATAGCATGATGCGTTTTTCGTTCTCCACTCCCGGATAACCCATGGAGAGCTTGATGAGGAAACGGTCGACTTGCGCCTCTGGAAGCGGGTAGGTTCCAAAGGACTCGACCGGGTTCTGGGTTGCCAGCACCATGAATGGCTCTGCCAAGGTGTATGTGGCAGAATCAACGGTGACTTGGCGCTCTTCCATGACCTCAAGCAGTGCGGACTGCGTCTTGGCGGATGCGCGGTTGACCTCGTCGACAAGGACGATGTTGGCCATAACGGCTCCGGGCCTATACTCGAAATCCTGCGTCTTTTGGTTGTAGACGGAAAACCCGACAACGTCGCTCGGCATGATATCCGGGGTGAACTGGATACGGCTGAAGGAGCAGTCTATGGATTTTGCCAGAGCCTTTACCAAGGACGTTTTTCCTAATCCTGGCAAGTCCTCGAGCAGAACATGACCTCCTGCTACAAGCGACAAGACGGTTAGCAACACGGGCTCTCTCTTGCCGACGATGACGGTCTCTATATTGTCTACAAGCGTGTTAATTAGCTTGCAGGAACGCTCGACCTGTAAATCTTCGATGGGCATGCTCTTGCTCCTTTTCTAGTGCTCGTTGATTAACGGCGTAGCGGTTAGGTCTCTTTTGATGGCGGCAGCGACCTGGGGGATGGCAGGGGCGCACATACGCGTTATGTTGCCCTCCTCATCTGAGAACTCAACCACGCGCACGCGGATGCCGTAGGCATCGCGCATGGATGACTCGGTGATAATTTGCGTCGCCTCGCCGTATCTCATGGGCGCGTCGCGTCGTAAGAGGAGCACGTTAGAGTCCATGAGAAAGGCGTGGTCGGGGCTGTGCGTTGTCATGAGGATGCCGTAGCCGCGCTGCGCAAGCTCGCGCACCTTGGTTATCACGCGCACGGCGTTGCCGTAGTCGAGTGATGCTGTCGGCTCATCGAGCACGAGGTAGCGCGGCTGCTGCACGATTGCTCTGGCAATCATTGCCAGTTGGAGTTCACCGCCCGAGATGTCGGTGTAGAGCCGATTGGAAAGATGCGACAGCCCGACGTCTTCTAAGGCTTCTTTGGCTAAGGCCCTGTCCTGCTGGCCGGGATGCCCAAGATAGCCTTTCTGTCCCACGCGGCCCATGAGGACGACTTCCTCGACTGTGTAGGGGAAGGGCCGGTTGTGGGACTGGGCAACATATGCCATGGCCTGCGCCCTGCGCGCTGCCGGCATCTTGTGTACTTCCTCGCCGTCAATTCTCACACTGCCTGCAAGCGGACGCAATGTGCCGAGCAAGGTCTTGAGCATCGTTGTCTTTCCGCATCCGTTGGGGCCCAAGACGCAGCAAACTTGGCCCGGCTCCAAGGCAAAGCTCAAGTCGCGCTGCGCCGGATGCGCCTTGTCATAACCGCATGCAAGTCCCTTAGCTTCGATAGGCATATGCGACTCCTTCCAACAGACGCAGCCCATGCTGCAAAGCCGCCGCAAAGGTTCTTACTCCCATGTCCTGTACCTCCCAGCCACGATGATGGCAAAAAATGGGAGCAAGACGAAGTTGACCACAACCCCGATGGGAACTCCCAAACCGACGAAGGGGATGCTGTCGGCGATGAAGCGGCAGATGAGCAAGACGAGCGGAGCGATGACTAAATCGCCTTTGAGCTGGTTTGAGAACTCCGCCCCAAAGAAGGCGCGCGATATAAACGGGACCACTAAGGCGACCATGGACACGGTCCCGACTAGAACCTCGGCGGCGATAATCATCACAGTCGCAAGCGTTAGGGAGACGGCCCTCAAGGCGTTTTGGCTAATACCCATAAGGTTTGCCTCCTCCTTTGCAAACGACAGTGTGTTCATGGAGAAGGAGAGCGCGAACATGGGCACCACCGCCGCCGCGAGGGCGATGGCCAGAATGGCGAATGTTAGGGGTTCGACCGCAACATCCATCACCTGCAAGATTTCTTGGTAAACGATCAAAGTGTCGTCGTCGAAGACCGACGAGAGGATGTATCCGCTGATAGACCCGAAGATTTGGGAGAAGATGGCCGCAACGAGGAGCATCGTATAGACGGAGAAGCTGCCCCTGCCGCAGATGAGTTTTGTCACAACCAGCACGAACGCGAGTATCGCCACCGCGCCGATAAAACAGTACAGATAGCGCGTTGAGTTCATGAACACCGCAGCGCCTCCAAACTGTAGGACCAAGATGAGCACGCCGATCTGCACGCCGTTGGATACTCCCAGCATCGTAGGCGCCGCAAGTGGGTTTTTGAACACGAGTTGGTACACAGAGCCCGATACAGCTAAGAGTACGCCGCATCCTACCGTGAGAAGCGAGATAAGCAAGCGGGTGCGCACCTCGTAATATGGCCCCAGCGCCGCTGCTTGAGCGCCCAAGTCAGGTAGCGCAGAGGGGTCGAAGATGCTCGCGACGCACCAGCGCGCAAGCAGGCAGAGGCTCTGGATTACATCCGCTGCAGAATAGAACTCAACATGGGAGACAGCCGCAGAGCACGACAGAAAGACCGCTGCGAGCGTCGCTATGCCCCAAAGCAAGGGGTTTTTGAGGCAGCGAGACAGCAAGGATGCGTCTTTGTGCTTGGGTGTTGCGTTAATCCCATCCGTCATGGCCGCCTCCTCTCTCCTTGACGCAGATTGCGATGAAGACGATTCCGCCGATGACACTTGTGAAGATGCCAATCGCACTCGACACCGCCAGCCCTATTTGCGACGAGAGGAAGTATGCCAGCATCAAAAACGAAGCACCCGTGAGGGCAGAAGCTGGCAGCAGGTAGCGGAAGTTAGGGCCGACAATGCGGCGGGACAGGTGCGGCACGAAGAAACCGATGAAGCCAATTGTGCCGCAAAATGAGACGACGACGGCGGTGAGCAGCGTTGTGAGCGCTACCACTCCAAAGCGCAGGCGGTTCACGTTGACGCCCATGGACCATGCTTCGGACTCGTCAAAGGCCAAGAGGTTCACCTTGTCGCGAAGCAGCATAATCACCAAGAAACAGGCGAGTACCGGGATTCCTATCGCGATGACGCTGTAGACGGTATATTGCGCATCAAGCGCGCCGTTTTGCAGGTAGCGCATTGCGTAGGATTGAGGGCTGTCGGGTGCCGTGTAGGCCATGTAATAGCGGATGAGCGTGTTGATTCCACCGAGCACACCCATGACAACCTGCCCCGTGATTATGAGCGCGAGGCCCGAGATACGGCCACGGCCTGCAAAGTAGGCGATACCGACGACGAAGGTGACGACAATCATCGCCCCGGCGAGCGCAGAGAGCGCTTGCCCTTGGATCGATGCGAGGTACTGAAAAAAGCTCAGACCGTCCATGCCGGCGATGGCATCCGATGCGTTGCTGACGGTGGCCTCGCTGGTGTTGGAGACGAAGAAGAGCGCGTAGAAGGTCGCGCCGCAGGTAGCCCCGGACATGACGCCTAGGGTGGTGGGAGATGCCAGCGCATTTTTGAGCGAGCCTTGGTAAACAGCACCGGACATGCCGAGCGCCGCCCCTGCAAACGCGAGGACGAGGTAGCGGTTTACGACGAAACCTATCGAGTTGGGGTTTCCCTGTCCAAGAATATATGTGCAGATATCCGATATGTTCTGCGCTCCCAGCGCAATCCACTGGGCAAGCGAGTTGCTGGCTGTGTTGGGCGTGAACATGCCGTTAGGAATCAGAACGCACCCAATTAGCACCACGGCAAACGCTGCTATCAGAAAAGAGCATGCACGCGCTGGCTTGGACGGTGTGTTGCCTGACGTAAGTGTCGAAGTGAAGGTGTCGGCTTGGTCCTCTTTACGTCCACCAGCGCAAGGGACGTCTTCAGGGGAATCCTGCAGCTCCCTGACCGCAATCTTTCCCGTCGCTTCTTCTAGCCTGCCGGCAGTGCGAAATGCTCTTTTCTTAGACGGGGTCATTAGGAAATCCCTTGCCCGCTGATAATCGACGAGATTTGCGACTGGCTCAAACTGCAGTTGTAGAAGTCCTTGTAGTAGCTGCGGATAGAGGTCTCCAGGCTACTGTAATCGCAGCCCTCGTAGAAGCTCAGGGCAGCCCACATGCTCTCCATGACGCTTTCCAAGCCACCGTCGGCCCAGCTTCCCATGAACCCGCAGGGATTCACCAGTATCTTGTACGACGTGCCGTTGTCGCACTTCTTGCAGTACGCGCGCACGACTTGGCCGTTGAAGTGCGCGCCAATGATTCCGTTGCCAGTGTCGCCCCAAAGCGAGTAGAGCCCCGCTGTAGTCTGGGAGCGCGCTTTCTTGAGTTTTTTCTTGATTGCGGCTGATTTGACGACAACCGCAGGGAAGCGCTCGTCTCCCAGCATGACGCTGTTGTCAGCGCTGTTGGTAAGCACCTTGGCGTTACCGGTCTTCTTTCCTGCAAGGCCGCTTCCACCGTTGACGCCGGCTTCTATATCGAGCTTGCGCCAAGTGTAGCTTACGGTGTTTTCGTTGTACTCCAAGACGGGGACCATGCTGTTGCCCCAGATGTAGTCTGCGGCGTTGTTCACCACACCGCCCGCGCTCATAAACGTGGAAAGAGGACTCCAGGTGTAGCCGCGGTACGTATAGGCAACGCCCGTCTGCTTGAAGAAGACCTTGTCCCACGCGCGCGCTGTGACTTGGGCATCAGAGTCCCAGTTGGAGATATAGAGCGTGTAGATGTTCTTGGGCGACTCCGATACATCCCCATTGGTCGAGGAGTCGTAGTCGTCCCCGTTTGCGTATCCGCCTCCGTGAATCTTCTGCGCTGCAGAAACCGTATCGTCGTAGAAGCTCAGGTAGCTATTTGCTTTGGCGCTGGCGCCCGGTACGACGTTTCCTACGATGCTGACGCAAGTGCGTATTCCCGAGGCACTCTTCATAGAGGGCATCTTGATGACGTTGATGCCTGCGTTAGCAATCTTGTCCAAATCGTCTTGGGACAGTGCTCTGCTGTCGTTGGAGACCAAAAGACCCTGCGGCTTGGCCTTCTTGAGCGCTTTTATATCCAAGTCGCCAGCTGCGAGTCCCGTGCCGGAGAACACCTGCTTTGCCTTGCCTGCCAAATCGAGCTTCTTTACGCCTTTGTTCGACAGAAACGCTTCCGCTGTCGCTACCAGGCTGTCTGAACCCCCGATGACGGATACGACCTCAGACAGATCAGCAGAGGCGGCCAGTGTCGAGCACTGCGGGAGGTCCTCAAGCTTTCCCGTCCTCGCGTCGTAGATGGTTCCGCGTTGCGAGGGGTTGACGGGGTCGTCTCCGTCGTCTCCATCGTCTGTCGATTTATCGCTGCCTTTGTCGCCCGCATTGTTCCCGTCGCCATCTCCGCCGCTGCCGTTGCCGCTACCCTTGCTGTTATCGCTTGTGTTATTGCTGCCCGACGGGCTCTTCTTGCCCTTACCGTCGGAGTTTCCTGCGGCAGAGTCACTTTGCGCATCGCCGGGGTCTACATGCGGGGCTGCTTGGTCGTCTTTTCCTTGCTCGTCCTTGTTCTTGGGCATCTCTTGCTCGCGCTCATCGGCGCTTGCTTCATCGGAAGGACTTTGCGCAGCGGTGTTGTCATCTTTGTCTTTGCTTTGCTCGACTGGCTTGTAGAGCTTGAGCGGGCTGTCATAGTCGATTTGCTCGGCGTCTTGGTTGTGGATGACCTCTACAATCTTGGAGGACATGCGGCAGCCGCTCACCCCAAGGCAGGAGAGGAGTAAGACCATGCTGAGGAGCACGGCAGCTGCTGTTTTTTGTCGACGCGCGTCCATGGATTTGATACTAGCATGTGCCTATGTTGCCCCGTGTCAATTCGTACGGTCGCTCGACGACGATTCTTCTGCGTCAGGTCAAATCACGCTCAGCGTATATGTTTGTGACTCTCCTTGAATAAAATAGGCTGGAAACATCTGAGGTAGCCAAAGCGGGGAGGATGAGCATGGGTGACAGCCAAACAGCAAGCGAGGAAAAGGTGGTGTATTCCGCCATCGCCGATGGGCCATTCGCGCCTCTGTACCCCTTCTATGCGCGCTTGGCCATCGAGCGAACGGGGATAAGAACCGGCCATCTCCTAGATATAGGAAGCAATCAGGGCAACCTTGGTTTTGCGGCTTGGGAGCTGGGCAACTTTAGTCAGTTGAGTTTTCTTGACATCGACGCTGAGGCCCTACAGCGTGCTCAGTTGACTGCAGAAGAGCTGGGAATTGAGCACAATTGCTCCTCAATCAACTGCAGCGTGGAGGACATTGCTTTGCCTGATTGCAGCGTGGATTTGGCTATAAGCAGGGGCTCTATGTCGTTTTGGGACAACCAGTATGCGGCGATTGAGGAGATTTTCCGTGTGCTCAAGCCAAACGCGAGCGCATACATCGGCGGCGGTATAGGACCGCGCAGTATCCGCGCCAAGATCAAAAGCGACATGAAGCGCGCGCAAGGAGGCGAGCCGTTTGACCCTAAACGCCATGGCTCCAAGTCCCTCACAGACCAAGAGTACATAGGGATCTTCCAAGAGCTTGGGTGCTCTTATGCCATTATCAACAGCGACGACGAGGGACACTGGCTCATCTTCAGCAAGAAAAGGGAGCGTTGTTAGCATGGATGTGAAGTCAAAAACCAAAACTCAGGGGAACCATCCTGCCGATGCTCTAGCAAAGCTCTTTGCTGCATGGCAGCCTAGTCCAACCGCAGAGGATATCAGCGTGGCTGATGCTGCCGGCCGCGTCCTGGCTCAAGACGCTGTCGCCATCCTCGACGTTCCCTCTGCTAGCGCGTCCATGATGGACGGCGTGGCCGTGCATAGCGTCGTCTTTGAGCAGGGAATGCCCGATACCTCCTCATGGGAACTTGGCGTCGACTACGTACGTGCAAACACCGGTGTTGCCTTCGATGACGGCTTCGATGCCGTGATACCCATCGAGGATGTGGATTTGAGCGACGGCAAGCTGCGTTTTATCAAGGCCGTAACGCCCAAACCCGGCGACCTTATTAGGATGCCTGGAACGACGATGAAGTCCGGTCGCATGTTGGCAGGGGCAGGAAAGCTTCTGTCTAGTACCGATGTCGCCATGCTCGCCATGGGAGGCCTCGTTTCTGTCAAGGTCCTGTCCAAACCCCGTGTGGCCTTTATCCCAACCGGCAGTGAGCTCGTTCCCTTTGGGCAGACGCCCGCTGTTGGCCAAGCTGTCGACTGCAATTCGCTTACTGCTCGCCTTTTGCTTGAGGAATATGGAGCCGAGCCGCACGTCTGCAATCCCCTTCCAGAAGACCAAACAAAGATCCGCGCGGCTCTTGAGGCGGCGGTTGCAGCTAATGACATCGTCCTTGTCAACGGCGGGACTTCAAAGGGCAGCGCAGATGTCACCAAAGACGTGCTTGAGAGCTGCGGCAAGCTCACCTCGAGTTGGATGAATTCAGGACCAGGACGTCCTGTTGGTGCAGGTGTTGTGGACGGAACCTGTGTCGTTGCTGTCCCTGGCCCGCCTCTGGGCATGATCAACGTCATGGAGTACTTTGTCTCATCTGTCATCGACCATTGGTACGGCATTCAGACCCATAGGCACACCGTCACGGCGACGCTTACAGAAGACGTGCGTTTCCCGGCTGATATGATGATGCTCGTCAACGCAGAGCTTTCTTACGAGAACGGCCGCGTGCTGGCAAGGCCTTTCTTCTTTAAGAAGGATTCTGTGGCAGCGCTCGCTTCTCAGGGTTATTTCTATTCCCCCATCGGGACCGAGCTGCAGGAGGCGGGCACGCAGGTTGAGGTGGCGCTTTTTGGCAAACGGCAGCAGAGCCTGACGCCGTATCCGTTCTCAGAAAGCATTTAACGGCAGAAAGGCCGCGTCTTTTGGGAGACGAGCACACACATAGCGCAAATGAGCCGAGGCCCATGGCCGTCGGACCGCTGGAGCAGCTGATGAGCGCTCCGGCCTGTCTTGTTTACGGTCCGCCTGGCTGTGGTAAGACCACCGCGGTGACACAAGCCGCAAGACGTATGGGAAAGCTCGTCCGCCTAACCCTGTATCCGGATTGCGACCCAGCCGAGCAGATTGCCTCGAAGCTTGGTGCTGCCGCCTTTGACATCGACGTTCTTGGTGATGTGCTTGCCAGTAATGCGGGGGAGCTGGCAGACGATTTTGGCAAAGATTGCTTCCTAGTCATCGACGATGCTGAGCCCTTGCTGGAGGTGATGTCTTCGACTGGGCTCAAGCGCCTTTCAGAACACGACGTGCCCAACCTTCACCTTGTCATCGTGTGTTCGAGCACCATTACGGCGGCTTCGCTGCGCCGAGCGAGAACGGCACTTCCCTGCACGGGGGAGGTAGATGCAGCCCTTCCGCCCAATGCTGCTAAGGCGTCGTGGGGATGGGCAGCCGGCGCAAGCGAGCTTGTCTGTTCTCTCGGAGAAAGAGACGACATCCCTGTAGATTGCGACCCAGCTGTTGTGGAGTTTGTTTTGGCCCGGGTACTCGACGAGCTGCTTTGGCCGCATCTAGATGACCAATGCAAGGAGAGATTGCTTGAGTTATACCTCGATTGGGATGAGAGCTGCTCTACGCAAAGTATAGACGTAAAAGACCTGCCCATTCTCCCTGCAACGCGGTCAGAGCAAGGTAGGCTTCGCTTTTGCCCTGCTTACAAGCGTTTGCTCGACGAGAAACTCAAAGAGATGGATTCGCAGCAAATCTCTTGCCTGCATGCGGCACTTGCGAAGCGCTATTTGATAGGCGGGCGCGCTGCTAGGTGCATGGAGCACGCGCTTGCAGCTGGTGATTGGGAGACGATAATTGCCCTCGATCCGTTTTGTCTGCTTTATACCCAGGACTGCTCCAAGTTGGAAGACGCTGCACAGAGCTTGCTTTGCAACAAAACGCTGCTTGTTGATACCCGCTGGAAGGCACAGCGCTTCGCATTGCGCCTTGCAGCTGCGTTGGCAATTGCAGGTTATGACGCTCTTGCTGATGATATATACCATGCCGTCACCTCTGGCTGCGATGATCCTCGTGCCAGGCGGGACTTAGTGCTTTGCAGCATCTTCATGGCGTGCCACGTAGAGTTACCTCTTGCAATCGCTGGGAAGGATACTGGTATCGCGCCATCCTCTCGCTCCAAAGCATTTGATATCGATGACTTCTCCATGGCGGATATCGAGGGTTTGAGCGCGCGGCTCATTACAAGCAAACACCAGCCCCATGGTCAAAGCGATTGCGATATGGCTATGGTGCTTGCCAAGTTGTTTGACCAGGCATCGATGGCGGCCTTTCTTAAAGGCGAAGAGGCTTTTCTTGGCTGTGATTTCTTTAATGCAAAGCAGCGGCTGGAACATGCTTTGCTCTCTGCGGAGCAGTCGGATTGCCTGCCCATGCAGCGTGCAACGCTCAAGCTTCTTGTGGAGCTCGATGTAATCCAAGGCAACATCTCATCTGCAAATCGGTTCCTGTCTGCTCTTGAGAAGCTTCCTGTTGCCAACGAACGGCTTGATGACCTGGTGATGCAGCGTTGCAGGTCGTTTGTTTGCGTTTTTGAGGGGAAGGTAGACGATATTCCCGCTTGGCTCAAAAACGGCAGACTGCGTAAGGGTGTCAACATCGCAGCTTCGCATTGGTTTGCCTCGTTTGTCTGCTACATCTTCTATCTTCTTAAACGCCGTCGTGTGACAAAGGCAAAAACCTATGTGGAGTATCTGGCTGATGAGGGCTGCAGTGTTCTTGACGCAGCTAAGGCTGGTTGCCTTGATTTACTGCAAGCCTGCTGCGAGCTTGACTTGGGCAATAGAGAGACGGCAGGCGAGTATCTTGTCAAAGCCTCAGGGTCGTTAGAAGAATGCGGCGTGTTGCTACCGTTTGCTGCGATAGCAGCTCTGGAGCCACGCTACCGTGCCTTTGTGACAAGCCAAGCGCCAGAAATCACGCGGCTTATGGAGGATAACGAGAAAACGGCCATGGAGCAGCACGTTTTCAAGAAGGAAGCGCTAAGCAAGCCCAGCGAGGGACTTATGGCTTTGCTGACGGAGCGTGAGTACGAGGTTGCGAGTATGGCCGTGGGCGGTTATCAGAACAAAGAGATTGCGGCAAAGCTTTTCATAACGGAAAGAACCGTAAAAGAGCATTTGACTAGGACTTACAAAAAGCTTGGCGTCCCGGATCGTTTGGCGCTCAAGCGCCTTTTGCTCACTCAGCTTTAGACGATGCTTCAATTGCGAGCTGGGTCAAAATCGCAGATAACAAAGCGCGATACGACCTTAGTCCAATGATTGGACCTCAGGTCCAATGCTTCCTGCTATCCGAGTAACTATATTCATGATGAAGGATAATGTTGGGAGCTAGGGATGAACACATTTACTCAAGAGCAGCAGAGCTATTTGAGGAGCTATCTCAAAGAAACGTTGACCGAGGAGTATAGACGCAGTAAGGAAGCGCCTGCCGGTTCTCCGAGGTGCCCGCACTGTGGCAGCGCGCATGTTGTTCGCAAAGGCAAGACCGGCGGAAAGCAGCGCTACCTTTGCAAATGTTGCTCTCACACCTTTGCAGAAAACGTCACGGGGATATTCCATACCACCAGCTTGCCTTTGCAGTTGTGGCTAAGTTATGCCGAATGCGTTGTCGATGGCTTCGACCTACAAGAGTGCGCCAAGAGAACCGGCGTATGCACACGCACTGCAGAGTCGATGCAGCGCAGGATTATGGCTTGCGCATTCAAATATGTTTGGCGCGCAGGTTAGGCAAGAACTCTCGCGCTGCTTTATCGAAGGAGCTGGGCAGCTGAGGCACCCGCTGGCGATTACCCTTGCTCGCTTTCCCTCTTCGCTGACTTTGACGTCCTAGTCGTCATCCCAGTCGTCGTCTTCGTCGTCCCAGTCGTCTTCGTCATCCCAATAGCTTGAGCGCAACTTCTTCTTGAGCCGTTTGTTTTCCTCAAGGAGCTCGTCACGTTCGTCTTCGAGTTCTTGGTAGCGGCGCTCGTAATTCTTGCGCTGAGCATTGCGCTTTTCCTGAGCCACGTATTGGGCCTCGTCCGCGCCGATTGCATAGCCCAAAGAGCCAGCAGCGCCCAGACCGAGGAACGCCTCCATGCCGCTTACATCGCCATCGTCGTTGAAGTCGAGCCAGTCATCAAAACCCATGGTGCAGCTCCAATCTTTATCCGCAGCTTTATTGTAAATGCTACAGATTCTCGTAGCGAGTCCACATTTTTGCGATGAGCACGATGTTCTTAGCTGGCCTTGGCTTCTATTTTGGTTGCGTCTTTTATGTAGAGACCGACGCGCACTTGCTCCCAGGGCGCGGCATGCTTGTCAACCTGCAGGATGCGGCATTCCAGGACATTGTCATGACCGTTGTTGAGCAAGACGCTTGGAAGGCCGTTCTTTTGCGCTGGCACGAACCCCAGCATGACGCCTTTCCTTTTGATGGCCACGGCGCAGGGATCGTACGGATTGTCTGGCTGAGCCTCAAGCGTGAGTTTCTTGCCCGGCTTGAGTTTGCTTAGAACCTTTGCGCCGTCGTGGTGTTGGAATCCTGCGATAAAGAAGGTGCTAACGTGGTTTTCTGGTTTGTACATGGCGGTCTCCTTGCCGTTATGCTTGCGATGGGTGCATTCTACAAGCTCAGAGGCAAACAGGATGGGTATTAAAACGGACTGCTTTATGAGTTGAGAGATTTATTGGACATCGTTGTGCAGTACAGATAGCGACAATCGCCGTGTTACTGCTTTGCTGTTCTCTGCTTGGCGCTTACCCAGCTTGCATCGATGCGCCAGACGCTGCATCGTTCGAGCGCCTCATTTGAGAACTCGGCGCCAGCACCGGGGGCCATGTGCTCCATGATGTGCGCCAACCCCGCGGCTTTAGCGTCGCTGTCTTCCACCTTGTGAATCACTCCGCTGCCCATGACGCTGCGATAGGCAAGCGAGTACGAGCATGAGTAGCTGCCTTGTATGACGCCGTCCTCGATATCCATCTCAAACGCCACCTCGGGGCATGCGTCAAAGCAACGCGCTTTGCGCCCCTCGCTGGCGCTATGCAGCCATAAGGTCAGGCTCGTCTCGCCGTCGCTTCTCGTGTCAAAGCTGTAGCCAAAGCTCATGGGCACGATAAAGACGCCATGCTCGTCAACGATGCCTATGCGCACGGTATGGCACTGCTCGATTATGTCCTTGATGGCATCTGGGTCGCTTATCTCACGCTTTGCCAAGCGCATAGGTACTGGCTTGTTCATCATCGCCTCTTGTCGTTGCTGGTGCTGTATTGGAAGCTGGTCATCATGCAGCTCCGCGCTTTGCGCGCGTCGATGCTACGGCCGTCGTACTACCCCTTTGTTGCCCGCTGCACAGCCGCCGCCGCAGCTACAGCGCGCTCCAGTCTACGCTATCCATGTCCAGTAGACGCTCGAACTCGTCTGCGGGCAGCGGGCGGCTGAAGTAATAGCCCTGGATGTAGTCGCATTCGCATGCGGCAAGGAACTCGGCTTGGGCAGCGTCTTCCACACCCTCCGCCACGGTCTTGAGGCCCAGGCTGTGTGCCATGCGCACGATGGAATAGAGCAGAGTATCGCCCTTTTCGCTTTTGCCAATACCATCTATGAAGCTCTTGTCGATCTTGATGATGGAGAAGTCAATGTCGCACACGGCGCTAAACGACGATGCGCCCGTGCCAAAGTCGTCGAGCAAAAGCGGCATGCCCTGCTCGATGAGTTTTGCCAGCACTTGGCGCTGAACCTCTGTAAAGGCCACGTATGAGCTCTCTGTGAGCTCTTTGCGCAGGTAGCTTGCCGGTATGGTGGCAGATGCCGTGTCTGCCAAAAGGGCCTGCATCATCGGCTCGTCGTAGAAATCCATGCGCGACAGGTTGGTGGACACGGGTACGATGCGCTTGCCTTGCGCATGGCGCGTCTCCAGCAGTTCTTGGACGCTGCGGGCTATGCTCAGGTCAACAAGCGATATGCGGCCGCTGCGCTCGAGCTCTGGGATGAACCTCGCCGGAGAAACCATGCCCAACTCTGGGCTAATCCAGCGCACTAAGGCCTCGGCGCTTGCAATCTGGTGCGTCTTGGCGTCTACGATGGGCTGGTAGTACGGTTTGAACTCGCCGTTGTCCAGCGCCGAGTCTATGTGGCTTAGCAGGTACTCGCGATCGAGGTAGGACTTGTGCACGCTCGCGTCAAATACGGCGTAGGGCTTTGCGAACTCATTGTCTATAGCATCGAGCGCTGCTTGTGCTGCGTCACACATCGAGCTCACGGGAAACTCCGTGCTCTTAATGGGGTAGATGCCGCAGCGGGCATGCAGCTCTACGTTTTTGCCAGCGGCTATCTGTGCGGTAAAGTTCAATGCGCTGCGCAGTGACGACTCGTCGAGCATGCTGCTCTTGACAAGACACAGGAACTGGTCGCCGTCGGTGCGGCCTGTGGCCAGGGGCTCTATGGCGCTGTGCGTCAGGCTTGCTGCGTACTCGCGCAAGATGGCGTCGCCGGTTTCTCGACCAAATAAATCATTGACGGTTCTGAACCCGCGCAAGTCGATGAAGAGAATGGCCAATTCGTCGTTTACGGCGTCTTTTATGGACAGGCGAGCGGCAGTGGCGCTTTCGAAGCCGTTGCGGTTGAGCCCGCCGGTAAGAGCGTCGGTCTCACTGGACTTAGTGCAGTCCTCTGTGTATATGAGCAAGGTGTCGTGCGAATCGTCCAGATAGCGGAAGGTGTAGCGTATCTTGCAGCCGTCACCTAAGGATGTGCGCACCACGAAGCTGTAGGTTGGCTCTTCCTGCAGCGCTTCGCACACGTTGTCTATTTTTGCGCTTTCCAGCAAGAAGGCGCGGTCTTGCTCCAAGATGAGGTTTTCTGCGGCTCCTGACACGGCGGCGTAGTAGCTGTCGTGATCGTAGTGGTACTGGCTTGGGACGCTGTCCGGTGTGGTGGCGTCATAGGTGGTGATGTACTTGCCGGCCACATCCACGAGCATAATTTTGTCGTAGACGTCTTCGTATAAAAGCTCCTCTATGCGGCGCTTTACATAGGCGCGCGACATGTCGAGCGAGTACAAAATCGCCTCGAGCGCCCCGTCTACGGGGTTTCTGACGATACCTATGGATGTGACAAGCTTGAGGTTGCGTCCATCAAGCGTGGTGAAGTCGTGCTCCAAGGCTATCGTGTCTTGGCCTGCCTCCCAGCTGCGGATGATGCTTGCGCGATGTGAAATCTCGACGGCCTTGTTGCGCTGCGCGTCGTTGGGGATAAAGGAGAAAAGCCTTGCCATGAGCTCTTCTATCCCGCCGTTAGGGTCCAAACCCTCCAGGTATGGGTGCATCTGGGAGCTCTCGCTGTAGGTGTCATTGTCCAAGTTCATGTGCACGTACAAGATCATGTCCGACTGCATGCGCTTGACGGTATCCATGTAGCGCATATTGGCATCGCGCAGTTGGGCTGCGATGGTGCGTTGCTTGCGGAACAAGTCCAGCGTGTTGCGCACGCGGCGCTTTACCACGTTGGCGTCGAAGGGGCGGGGAATGTAATCGCACGCGCCCAAGTCAAAGGCACGGCTCATGAAATCTGCGGTGTCTTCTGCCGATATCATGACGATAGGCATGTCTTGCGCTAAGTGCTCTTTGGCCACAGCCTCAAGCACTCCAAAGCCGTCGAGCTTGGGCATAACCAAATCCAAGAGCATGATGTCGTAGGGTATAGGTGTGTCCCTGAGCATGTCCAGCGCTTCTTCGCCGTCGCAGGCTTGGCTGATAATGACGCCGTCATCCTGCAACATGCTCTCAAGAAACTCTCGGTTGAAAGAGCTGTCGTCTACAACGAGTATCCTTGTTGCTTCTGCCATCGCGGTCCTTTAACGTGTCCTTGTTTGGGGGATACGCCATTTGGCAGCATAAGTTGCTGCGCTAGGGCGCACAAGCACTACAAGTTTACCATCTATTCGCCGGTTTCTGAACAGTGTGCAGCGCTCAAAACCAGAGGCTGTTTTGCCACGGCGCGTGCAGGCGTGTTTTGCTAGCTAGACGCGCTAGAACCCGGGCGCTCGGCTCCCCTTATGGCGCCGCTGCCAAAACGTAATCTGAGCGTGCCGTGTGTGCACGCGCGTTGCGGGTACAATGTGCAAACCCGATGGGGGAGTAGTGGCGTGCAATAGCACGCGGTACGTCAACAAACTCGGCCTTAGCGTCTGGCGTACCTTAATCAACGAGACTCATGGTGCGAGCCTGCAACAGCTGCAGGTTGGCACTGTGGGTCTTTTGTTTTGCACGTGCGCGGCTGCAGAATAGCGGCGCTGTGGTTGAGAAAGGGATTCATATGGAACTTGCTGCTCTGTTTACCCCCGAGGCCCTGATAAGCCTCGTCACGCTCACGTTCTTGGAGATTGTCTTGGGCGTGGACAACATCGTCTTCATCACCATCACATCAAACCGTCTGCCAGAGGATAAACAGCACATAGGCCGCAAGCTCGGCTTGGCAGGCGCTATGGTGTCACGCTGCATATTCCTGTGCTTTGCCTCATTCCTCGTGCACTTGGTCGACCCGCTCTTTTATGTGGCGGGTCATGGCTTAAGCGTGCGCGACCTTATCCTGCTTGCTGGTGGTGCCTATCTCATCTACAAGGGCATCGTGGAGGTAAGAAGCGTTTTGGCCTTGGACGAGGAGCGCGAACGCGCCGAGCAAAGCCAAAACGCTACCGGCGCAACCGAGCATCTCAAGCGCATCGGTTTGCCGCAGGCTGTAGCCACAATCATGGTCATGGATATCGTGTTTTCCATAGACTCTGTCATCACGGCCGTCGGGCTTGCAGAGCATCTAATCATCATGATCCTAGCCGTCATGATTGCCATCTGCCTCATGATGGTCTTTATCGATCAGATATCGGACTTCATCAACAAACACGCCGAGATGAAGATCTTGGCCTTGGTCTTCATTACTGCCATCGGCGTCTTGCTTGTCTTGGACTCTCTGGGCATCAACTCGGGCATAGAGGTGCTGGGCATGCATATGGAAAAGCTCATGGTCTACTTTGCGATGGTGTTCGCCTTTGCGCTCGAGCTCGTGCAAATGCGCTATAACACCAACCTGCGCGCCTTTGAGGACGAGCAGCGCGCTGCGGCATCTGGCATAGGGGATACGCAAAGCGCTTCTAATCAGCAAAGCGAGGCATAGGCTATGGGTGTCTTTGACCTGTTTTTGATAGGCGTCGGGCTGTCTATGGATGCTTTTGCCGTGGCCATCTGCAAAGGCCTTGGCATGCACCGCATCAACTACCGCCATACCCTCGTCATCGCACTATTCTTTGGCGGATTCCAGGCGCTCATGCCCTTGATCGGCTACTTTTTGGGCAGCTACCTAGCAGACCTCGTCAATCCTATAGACCATTGGATTGCCTTTGTGTTGCTTGCCTTTATAGGCGCCAAGATGCTCGTTGACGCCTTTAAGGGTGACGAGGGTGAAGACGCCGCTCAAGCCCAAGACAAACTCGACCTTAAAGAGCTCTTGATGCTGGCTGTGGCCACGAGCATCGACGCTTTGGCCGTCGGCATCACGTTTGCCTTCCTCGAGGTCAACATCTGGGTCGCCATCACTGTCATTGGGCTTACGACCTTTGTCCTGTCGCTTGTGGGCGTGGCGGTGGGAAACCGCTTTGGCGCGCGCTACGAGAAGCCCTCTACCGTGGCCGGCGGCATTGTCTTGATCTTAATCGGGCTCAAAATCCTCTTGGAGCACTTAGGCGTCATAGCCTTCTAGGCGCCTTCTATCGCCCAGTGCATGCGGATGGTTTGCGGTGCGCGTCGCCGTAGACCATCCGCTTCTTTATGCCCTGCATCCACCGAGCTCGCATACGTCTGCTTTGCCCGCTATCGGCGCGCCTCAAAAACTTTCGGAACTGTGTTGACTGTACTAAGTGTACTAGTGTACTGTACTAAGCGTATTAATACACTAGTACGGTCTAGGAACAGAGAGGAGGTGGGCATATGATCAGCATCGACTCAAGGAACCCCAAGCCCCTTTACGAGCAGGTGGTAGACGAGTTCAAGAAGCTCATCGCGGCCGGAGTCATGACCCAAGACGACAAGCTTCCGTCGGTAAGGTCGCTAGCGTCGCAACTGGCGATCAATCCCAACACCATACAACGCGCGTACCGCGAGCTCGAGGCGGCGGGTTTTATCTACTCGGCCGCAGGCAAGGGAAGCTTCGTGGCAGAGCTCGGCGATACAGCCAGTATAAGGCGTCAAGAGCTTCTCTCGTCCTTTGACGATATGTGCGAGCAGCTCTTCGCAGAGGGCTTCACAGCTGACGAGCTCACCCAGAGAATTACCAAAGGAGGTGCCAAGCGATGATTCAGGTCAAGGGACTCTCCAAAAACTACGGCAGTAAGGCTGCTTTGGACGGCCTAGACATGAACGTCCCCAAGGGCTCGGTTTACGGGCTGGTGGGGCCAAACGGCGCTGGCAAGACAACGGTGCTGCAGCACATATGCGGTGCCATGAGACCAGACGCGGGATCGGTGTTGGTGGCAGGGGAGCCCGTGTTCGAAAACGTGGTCGTCAAGGACAAAATTGCCTTCATCCCCAGCGAGTTTTTCTACTTCGCGCAGGCCACGATTGCAGACATGAGTGATCTATATGCATCCGTCTACAGCAACTTCGATGCCAAACGCTATGCCCAGCTTGCTCAGGTCTTTAATATTGATGACAAATCGCCCATGAAGTCGCTTTCTAAGGGCATGAAAAAGCAGGTGGCCTTTTGGATTGCGCTCTCTCTGCGCCCAGAGGTCCTCTTGCTCGACGAGCCTGTGGATGGGCTTGACCCGGCCACGCGCCGTAAGGTGATGGGTGTCGTTTTAGACGAGGTCGCGCAGCGCGATATGACGGTGCTCATGTCGTCTCACAACCTGCG
>CAYQLX010000008.1:24444-26791 GCA_964418305.1 uncultured Coriobacteriaceae bacterium
ATCAACGTGCTTCCCCTTTCTTTGGAAGAAGTCTTCATCTACGAGTTGGGAGGTGCAGACAATGAAATCTTCGCTGATTAACAGCGGCTTGCTCAAAAGCCACATCGGGCGCTTTTTGCCCCTTTGGATTGCCTTTTTGGCTGTGTGGATGATCTGCTTGGTGCTGCCTTTGGGCACGCTCGCGCCCGGCACGACGCATGATGGACCCTTTGCTGCGGGCTGGAGCTTGGAGTACGCTGGCACGCTTTTGGGCTGCGCTGTCGCAGGCATGGCCTCTGCATGTTGTGTGTTCGAGTATCTCTTCAACCGTCAAGCGGCTATCTTTGCCGGCAGTCTTCCTGTCAAGCGCGGCACCTTGTTCGCCACTGCGTATGTGGGCGGCTTGCTGCCCTTAATCGCCGTGGAGGTTGTGGTCTTTTGCGTCGTCGCGCTGATGAGCGTCGCACTTCCCCAAATAGGCCTGCATTATGCGGCAAGCTGGCTGGGTCTTGCCTGCGGCTTTACCTTTGTCTTCTACAGCATTGCCGTCTTTTGCGCGCAGTTGGCCGGCACCAAGACCGCGGCGTACTACCTCTATCTGGTGCTCAACTTCTTTGTTGTGTTCATCGAGTTTGCAGCGCGCATCGTAGCGTCGTCTGCCCTGTACGGGGTTGACTTGCTCGGCTGGGATTTCTGCCTCATTTGGGCCTCTCCGCTGTGCGGGCTGCCCTATTACGTGTTCAACCTGCCCAACGACGGTTTCTCAAGTGTAATGTCTGGCAACATCAACTGGCTTGCCCTGATTGCGTACTGCGTCGCAGCGGTGCTGTTTGTAGCGGCGGCTTATGCCCTCAACAAGCGCCGCCACTTGGAGCGTGCACAAAACCCCGTTGCCGTTGGCGCTTTAGGACGTGTGGGCAAGGTATTGGGTGCGTTGGCCCTTGCAGCGTTGGCTACGCTTATCTGCTTGTTTGGTATGTCGTTTAACGCCGAGCTTGAGCTTGTCATGGGCACAGGCCAGCTTGTAGCCGTTGCAGCGGTTGCAATCATAGCCGCCTTGCTGGGATCCTTCTTTGCACATGCGTGCCTCATAGGGCCTGCGGGTTCGTTCAAGGACAGCCTCAAGGAGGGCTTTGCCGTTGCGGTGGTTTGCGTTGCCTTCGTGGCCTGCTGCGGGGCAGATGTCTTGGGTATCAAAGCTTACGTCCCTGATGAAAGGGATGTCGCGAGTGTAGAGGTATCGCTTGACGCAGAGACGACGACGCTTACGAGCCAGGAGATGGTCGCCAAGGTCACTCAGGCGCATGAGCAAATCCTAGGCTGCATTCAAGACACAGACGATGCAGATTATCTCGAGCAGCTCCAAATAACCTACACGCTCAGCAACGGCTCCAAGGTGGCTCGCAGCTACAGCGTCGGGCAGTACAGCAATTTCCTTTCAAAGGACACCTCTAAGCGTATGGCTGCAAACGGCATCCTGACGGGTCTGAAAGAGGCGCTCGACAGCAGTGAAGGCGTGTTGAGTCGTTATAGCGTCCTTTTAGGCAACGACATGCAGAGCTGCTCCATCGAGGTCTACTATTACGGCGGCAAGAACGAGGATGAAAATAGCGTCCAAATCAAGACGAGCGATTTGGATAGCTACATCAACGATGCTTTGCTCAAAGACATCCAAGATCGCGGCTTCGGCAAGGTCTACGATGACAACGTCACGGATGAGTCTGTCGGCTATCTAGAGATCGATGTCGTTGACTCGAACGGCAACTTCGCGGGCAGCTGTCCCGATCTTGACAAAGGTAACTGCAAAGCCCAGGCCAAGTGGCTCAAGACCCACTACGGCGTGGATATCCTCAAGTAGCGATACTTGACATCCGCGCTCGATACAAGAATGCCCCGCAAGGCGTCGCAACCTTGCGGGGCATCGATTTGCTGCGATGTAGACTGCTTACAGCGCGAGCGCGGCGGGGTTGAGGCAATCAGCCGGGCGTCGGCCGCATACGACGTCGATAGCGCTTTGCATCGTGCGCTGCCGTAGCTCTTCTCCGCTTTCCTCAGACCAATAGGCCGCATGGGCAGAAAACAGCGTGTGCGGTGCCTTGAAGAGGGGATGGTCAGTGCTTACGGGCTCTTCTTCGAACACATCGAGCCCCGCGCCCCACAGCCTGCCCTCCTGCAGCGCTTGTGCCAGCGCGCAGGTGTCGACGACGGCTCCGCGCGAGGTGTTGACGACCACGGCGCCGGGCTTCATGAGGGCTAGGTGTACCTCGTCGAGCAGATGATGCGTCTGGGGCGTGAGCGCGCAGTGAAAGCTCACGACGTCTGCGCGCTGCAGCAGATCGGCAAAGCTGTATATGTCATAACCCTCGGG
>CAYQLX010000008.1:26891-30333 GCA_964418305.1 uncultured Coriobacteriaceae bacterium
ACGACCTCGTTGGCGTAGCCCGGCGCCGTGCAGACGGCTACGCCGTGCTCGGTTGCGGCATCTACGTCTATCGAGTCAAAGCCCACACCCGTGCGCGATACGACCTTGAGGCGCGGCAGGGACTCGAAGACCTGGCGAGGAAACTCGCCGTATGACGTGACGATACCGTCGGCGTCTTGGCAATGCGCGATGGTTGATTGCGCGTCGCGCTCGCGTGACACGGCAAGTTCAATGCCGGCGTCTGCTGCCATCCGCTCTTCTACCTCGAAGCTCGCAAAGTCCATGTTCACCAGAGTAATCTTGGGCATAGCGCCTCCTCGCCGCAGTTGTATCAGTTGGCTGCAGATGATACTCCTCGCCCCTGCGCACAGGTATGATGCGTCCTCTTCGCGGTTAATGCTGGCGGACTGCGGTACAATTTGTCGCCAAACGTGATAATGACTTTTGTTCGAACTTGCTTTTGTTCAAACGCTTTGCAAAGAGGGGGACACATGGAAATCAGCAGTAAAGTCTTCGAGGAAGACGGAGACAAGCGAGAAATTGTCGTCACCATGACGGCCAGTGCCAAAGAGGTAGATGCTGCGGTCAAGGAGTTTTTCAAGGAGCTCTCGCAGCGCGACATCCCTGGCTTTCGTAAGGGCAAGGCGCCCCGCAGTGTGCTTGAGCAGGGTGTAGGTGGACATGAGGCCGCATACGGCGGTGTGGCCGAGAAGATCATCAACGGTGGAGCGTTTGCGTGTCTTGACGCGGCAGACGTTCTCTTTGTGGGTGAGCCCGAGTTTAATGTTGACGCCATCCCGCAAGATGGCAAGCCGTTCTCCTTCACTGTCTCTGGCCCGGTGCCTCCTGCGGTGAAGCTCACCGACTACGGTCCCGTATCCATCGAGATGCCGCCCGATGAGACCACCGATAAAGAGATCGACGAGCACATAGACAACTTGCGTGACTACTACCACACCTTCAAAAAGATTGACGACGCAGATCACGCAGCCCAGATGGGCGACTACGTCGACGTGACGCTTACCTGCACCCAGGCAGACGGCACGCCCATCCGTGGCCTATCAGACGTCGAGCGCATGGTGGGTCTGGGGGCCGGTACCATGCCCGCGAGCTTTGACGAACATGTCGTCGGCGCCAAGGTGGGCGATGATATCGAGTTCAACTTCAAGGTAGCTGCAGATGAGAATCGCCCCGAGTTTGGCGACGGCAATTTGCATGCCCAAGTTAAGGTGCGCGGTATGCGCTCCTGTATCGTGCCTGATCTTGACGATGATTTTGCTCAAAAGCTTGGCAGCGACAACGTCGAGGGTTTGCGTCACGCCGTCAAGATGGCGCTTGATAAGGACAAACACGACATTTTGCCCGATATGATGGTCGAGCGTTGCATGGACAAGCTCATCGAGCGCATTGACGGCGATGTGCCCGAGTACTTTGTGGATGTTATCCGCGAAGACGTCATGCGCGAGTTCATGCAGAGCATGGAAAAGAACGACACTAGCCTGCAGGAGTGGCTGCTCAAGAATAATGTGCAAAAAGAAGAGATCAACTCCCAGATTGCACAGGAAGCGGCTCGCCGCGCAGCGCTGGACGTGGCCATCGAGGCTTACTTCGAGCACGCCGGCATGCAGGTCACAGATGAAGAGATAGACAAGACCCTTGCCAAGGAGAAAGACGCCGTTGCAGTGCGTGCATCTTGGGAAGAGGCCAACCGCATGGCCGATCTGCGCAAGCTCGTGCGCCAAGATATGGTGACGCGCGACCTAGTTAAAAACGCCCAGGTTACTGTTGTTGAGTAAGGGCTCGCCTAAACCGCAACCAATCACACAGAACTAAGGATCCGCTTGCAGCCGTACTAGCTGCCAGCGGGTCCCTTTTTGTGGCTGCCTCCAAGTGCGGCCGCCTTGTTGCACGTTGCACGCTCGCACCAAGCTCTTGCAAGCGCGTGCTCGTTACTTGTTCTTCTTGATGAACTCTTTTACGGCGGCGTCTTCTATGCCGTACTCACCCAAGATGCGTTTGTATTCGTTGTTGCAGCGCGAGTAGCGCACGCCTACTTCGCCTATGACGATCACGATGATGATGGCGGCGCCAAAGATAACTACCGAGCCGGCGATGCTGTGGTCGTTGATGGGGGTAAACGATACGACGCACCATGCGAGTATCCCGCCCAAGACGGCTATGAGCAGGTAGTAGAGGTGCCGCGTCCTCTCTTTGCGCGCTTGCGCTGCCATGTGCACGTGCTTGCGCGCGGGCCCCTTTGCAGATTTCTTGGCCATGCTTCCTCCTCTAAATGCGTTCCCCTTTTGCATCGCCAAGTGTACCCGAACAGCTGCACGGATGGCTCTGTTCCGCAAGTGTCAGAATTTCTTATTAATCTTTTTAGAGAATATTAGGACTGCATCCACTATCCGGGAGCAGGACAAACGAAGGAATTCTTCATAATTTCTGCACATCTAGCATTTAGCGAGACTAAAAAATTCGCTGTTTTGTTGCACTGAGCGTGGAAAAGCTGTCAAAATGGGCATGTATGCGAAGGATTGCATTCGGCCTTCGTGTGCCAAAAAAGGCGTAAGAGCGATCATTCGTGTCTGGGGTCGTTCGTGCGTTTGAGGGTTGGATGAGCCCTCATGCTGCAAAACATGAGGGAATCAACTTAAGGAGTAATTCTATGTGTTTTAGGCCTGCTGGTGTCGAAGTCGACATCCATTGCCCGCATTGCGGGTTCAAAGTGCCCATCATGGGCAACACGATTTTGAAGAAGTGCCCCAAGTGCAAGACTACCTTCTCCGATGAGGATATGGCCGCGATGAAGGCTGAGGGTGGTTTTGAAGACGCAGGTGCAGGTGCATCTGCTGCTGGTGGCGCTCCCGGTGCCCCCGCTGCTCCCGGCGCTCCTGGCGCTCCTGGTGCCCCCAAGGCCCCTGGTGCTCCTGGCGCTCCTGGCGCTCCCGGTGCCCCCGGTGCCCCCAAGGCCCCGGGCATGTAATTTTGCTTCCATCTGCGGATGCTTCATGCTGTGCAGATTTGCGATCTGAGTGTTGAAGGTGGTGATAACCGTGTCTGAACGAAGGCAAATCAATTGTGAGCTAGACCTTGATGAGCTGGGGGGTTATTCCATCAACGACGTCAAATGCCGTGCTTGCAGCGGTTACGGCAACTGCGGTTATAGGCAGTACCGTATCCATAACGGCAAGCCCGTGCTTTTGTGCCAACTCAGAAAGCAAGAGCTCTTGGGCTCTAAAGCGCAGTAGCTGCCTGTTCGCCTTGGTTGGGGAACCAAGGCGAACTTCCGTGGTAGCAGCTTCGCAGTTGAAAGGCGTGCTTAACCGTGCACGCGTTTTGTTAATCGCTCACGCAACTTTGTGTGCATCCTAAGGAGGGATTTGAATGAGCGAATCCAAAGAGTTCACGGTATCGGAGGTCATAGACTCCTTCGGTATCA
>CAYQLX010000009.1:0-18407 GCA_964418305.1 uncultured Coriobacteriaceae bacterium
TAGCTACCAGCAGCGCAACGAGTCTAACTACCTCAACAGCATGCTGCCCGAGGAGGGTTGCGCACTGCTTGCTATGGCGCGTGAGAAGGACGATGCCTTGCAGATAAAGCTCGCCAAACGCGACGACTACCTGCGCTATGTGGCCAAGGGGCATCTGCGTAGGCTCTCAGTTGGCAACAGCAAAGTGTCCATCGCCGCCAAGCTCACACTCGAGACCTTCAGGGTCGTCTCCTTCAAGCTCAAGTACCGCAGTGCGGACGAAGATATCGAGTACGAGCTTGACACCAAGGTCGCCCAAAGCGGCAAGGGCTATGTGGCAAGCACCAGCTTCAACCCGGCCGACTTCACCTTCAAAGAGGTCTACTGGGACGTGTACCTGCGCGTCGTCAACGACGAGCTGGGCATCGACATGGATGTGCCCGTGCGCTGTCCTGCTCCCATCCGCTACCGCATGCTGGCGTCCAACCTGCAAATCGAGCTTGAAGATGGCAATGTGTTCTTCCCGGGGTACGGACGCGGCGCCGCCAGCCTCTACTTTGTCTATCGTCCGCTGTGCCCCTACGACAGCGCCGCCTACCGCCGCCGCGAGCTTGCCGCGTATGCGACGTACCGGCTGCTCAGGCCATATTGGAAGTCCAAGAACATCCTCATTGTGCATGAGAAGTTCTGCGCCACAGCGCAAGATAATGGGTTCTACTTCTTCAAATATTGCATGGACGAACTCGAGCCACAGGATAGGGCGCGCATCTTCTACATCATGGATATGAGCGCCAAAGATGCGAGCAACCTTGCGCCTTACAAGGACAACGTGCTCGAGTTCATGAGCTTCAAGCACTTGGTGTATGCGCAGGCCGCAGACATCGACATCGCATCGGATTCTACGAGCCACCTGTTCACGTGGCGCCCCAAACCCAGCGTGGTGGCGCATGCCTTCAAGCGCAAGAAGACCTTCTTCTTGCAGCACGGCGTCACAGCGCTCAAGCGCGTGGACTACATCTTTGGCAAGCGCGGCACAAGCCCCATGGCATACTTCCTCACCACATCTAAGGCCGAGCAAAAGATTGTGACCGAGCACTTTGGCTATACCACGGCGCAGGCCCCGGTTTTGGGTTTCTCACGTTGGGACGTGTTAGAGGACAAATCTGACAAGAGCGCGCCCATGATCTTGATCATGCCCACTTGGCGCCAGTGGCTCGAGGAGCAAACCGACGAGGTCTTCGTCCAAAGCGAGTACTTCCAACGCTACTCTGCCCTTATCCAGAGCCCCTCATTTGCGCAGCTGCTCGAGGACAACAACGCCACGGCCAAGTTCTTCATCCATCCCAAGCTATCCGGCATGCTGGACAACTTCGACGCGCAAAACAGCCGCATAGAACTCATCCCGCAAGGGTCCACGCCGCTCAACGAGCTCATGATGCAGTGCTCCATGCTCATCACCGATTACTCGAGCGTGTGCTGGGACGTCTTGTATATGGACAAGCCGGTGAGCTTCTACCAGTTTGATAAAGAGCGCTACAACAACGTCGTGGGATCCTACATTGACTTCGAGCGCGACTTGCCGGGAGATTCCTGCGACACCTTGGAGGAGCTGCTCGAATCTGTGGAGGCGAGCTTCATGCGCAACTTTGAACTCACAGACGAGCACGCCCAGCGCGCCCAGCACTGGTACGAGAATAAAGACAATCTCAACCGCAAGCGCACCTACGACTACATCGTCGAGCAGGGCTACTAGGCGCACGACTTTACTAGGCAGCTCGCCAACTGCAACGCGCGTCTCAAAAGCTCCTAACGGTTACGGGCAATTGGGGCTATAAAGACAAAGAAGAGGGAGGGTCTCATAGGCCCTCCCTCGCTTGCATGGTTATGCGATTGCGCGCGCTTGCCCTAGGCCACGCTAAAGGCAGGCCACCAGGTCATGAGCGCATAGCCCATGAGACTCATCAGGATGATGATAACGACAGATATCTTCCAGCCTTCTTTGAGCATGTACTTGGGTGACAGGCCGTAGCCCACAGGGATGGCACGGATGGAGGTAGGCAGCATGAAGGACAGGTTCACGCCGATAGTTGCGATGTAGATGTACGGGATGGGGTTTTCTCCCATGCCAGACACGATGGAAATGACGATGGGCATCGCAATGGACGCAGTGGCCGTGTTGGACGTGAAGTCGCTCATGAGCAGCGTGAACACGACAATCACAAAGATGAACAGCAAGCCGCCGGACATACCCGCAGAGGAAACAGCGTTGCCGATGGCGCTTGCGGCGCCCGTATTGTTGATGAGCGTGCCGATAGCCAAGCCGCCAGCGTAAATGTAGATGAGCTCCCAGGTGATTTTGCCCTCGACGCTCTTCCACAGCATGAGGCGCTCGGGCTGCAGGCCCTTTTCGCCGTGCTTGGAAAAGATGAAGGTCAAAAGACCAGCGGTAATAAAGACGTAGGCGGGCTTGAGGCCGGGCAAGAGATTCGCGTAGAGCTGACGCGTGAACGCCAAGACGGTGGCAATCACAAACAGTGCCAGGCAGATGGCTTCCTCACGCGACATCTTGGGGAGCTTGCCGTACTCCTGCTGGAAGTACTCCTTAGAGCCGCCAAGCGTCTCGTCCTTCTTGACGTCGCGCAGCATGAAGACAATGCAGATGATAAAGAGGGCAGCCATGATGGGTGCAAAGCGGACGATCCAATCCACGTACATGAACTCCTCGCCGGTGACCTGCTGGATATAGTCCACGACAACGAGGTTCATCGCGCCGCCCAAAGGCGTGGCCAAGCCGCCCAGGCCTGCGCCGTAGGCGATGTAGAGCAAAAGCTTTGCACCAATGCGGCTCTTGGAGATGTCTCCCTCGCCCACGAACTTAAGCATGGACAAGGCGATGGGGCTGATAGTGGCGCAAACGACCGCGTTAGGCAGGATTGAGGAAAGCACCGTGGAGAGGATGAACCAGAAGAGCAGCTGCCCTCTAAAGCTGCTGCCTACCAAGCCCAAGAAACGCGCGGCAATGCGTTTGTCGAGTCCGGTCTCTTCCCAGGAGACGGTGATGATTGATGCGCCCAAGAGCAGCAGGATGATCTCTGATGCGTAGTTGGCGATGACCTGCGATTGGTCGGTCATCTGAAAGATGGCGTTCAAAGCGATGGGTAAAAACGCCGTGACAGCGTAGTCAACGGGTGCGGTGACCCACCAGTAAGCCATCCACGCTACTGTGCCTATGGCAGCGCGGCTGGCAAAGCTCTCGAAGAGGCCCTGGGGAAGCAGCAGGCAGCACAGTGCAAAAAGCACCGGACCTGCAGCAAGGTTGATATAGCGTTTAGTGTCCATTGAGGTCCTTCCGTGAGGTTACAGCCGGACCATAATACAACACTTATAACGATATAATCAAAAATTAATGAAACTATTTTGCCAACGCTTCTAAAGCAGCAGGAAGCAACAGCGAGCATGAGCTCGCGGCAAGAACCTCGCGCCCCTAAAGATTGAGCCCGGCTGCCGTGTCCTTGAGGATCTTCGAGAACTCCTCCTCTGCACGCGAGCGCGATGCACTCTTGAGGCGCGCCACGTACAGCGTCCTTTTGCATATCTCTTGATCGGCCAAGTAAAGCGCGATATTGGCATGTGCGGAAAAGCCCTGCACGGCGCTTTGCGCGATGATGCAGGTTCCCATGCCGGCAAGGCTCAAGGCAAAACCCGTGCTCGTCTGATCCACGGTGATGGAGTGCGCCGGTTGGACGTCGTAGTGCTCAAAGAGCTGGGTGAGTTTACGACCCAATTGCAGCTTTGAGTCCAACATAATGAAGGGTTCCTGCGCCAAGAGCTTGAAGCTCTCCTCGTCTAGTTGCGCATAGCCCTTCTTGCCCGCGGCGGGCAGCTGGGCCACGACAGGCGAGCTGGCACGCGTGCACAAGAGGACCTTTTCTTCTAGAAGCTCCTCGGATTCTAGGTTGAGGTTGTCGTTGGGGATGGTCGTCACAAAGACGTCCACAGCCCCACTGAGCGCCGCCTGGGTGAGGTTGGGCACCGTATCGGTGACAACGCGCACGCTCACGCCCGGGTATTGCGCGCTAAAACGCGCGATGGCACGCGCCAGCACGGTAGAGTTGAAGAGACTCGCCCCACCCACAACGAGCTGACCGCCCTTGAGGTCTTGCAAGTCGCTGATGCGCTGGGCAAGGCGGCGGTTGAGCGCATCGATGCCCTCTTGCGTCTCGAGGTAGGCGCGCCCTGCGTCGGTGATGGTGATGGGCGTGCGGCTGCGATCAAAGACCTGAGCGCCCAGCTGTCCTTCGAGCTTCTTGATACGCGCCGAAAGCGCAGGCTGCGACACACCCAAGGACTCGGCAGCGGCAGAGATGCTGCGCAACTCTGCAACGGATCTGACGCAGGCGGCGGTTGTGAGGGCTTCCATGGTGTGTCTCCAAAGACGGTCTTGCTCGTGCAAATGCTTGGTGCGCGCCGTTACAAGGCGCTGGCATCCCATTCTAACCCTCGACCAGCGTCGCACGCATGCCGTATGATAGCCCTACCCTTACGGCAAGCTTGTAGTTGCAGCAGGCCCAAGCCCAGACAGCGCATGAGCGCCAAATCGCAAACAGAGGTTGCATATGCCTAAGACATATCTGGTGACAGGCGGAGCAGGATTCATAGGCTCCAACTTCGTCCACTACCTGCTATGGCACTACAAAGATGCTGTGGTGGTCAACGTCGACGCACTCACCTATGCCGGCAACCTGGAAAACATCGCCGATATTGCCGATAACCCGCGGCACATCTTCATACATGCCGATATCTGCGACCAAACAGCGCTCGAGGCAGCCTTTGGCAAATACGGCCCCGATTACGTCGTCAACTTTGCCGCGCAAAGCCACGTGGATCGTGCCATCGACGACCCGTACATCTTCGAGCAGGCCAACGTCCAAGGCATCCTGTCCTTGATGGACGCTGCAGGTCACGACTGGGAGGAGCCCGACGGCAGCTTTGGCGACCACGTCTTCTTGCAGGTAAGCAGCGACGAAGTCTACGGCTCGCGCAACGCCGCGACAGAAGCTCCTTTTGCCGAGGATAGTCCGCTTGCCCCAAGCAACCCCTACAGTGCGAGCAAAGCCGCTGCAGAGCACTACGCCATGTCCTTTGCCAACACCTATGGCTTTCCGGTCATGATCGTGCGCTGCTGCAACAACTACGGCCCCTATCAGCACCCAGAAAAGCTCATCCCCAAGACCATAGCCAGCGCGCTGGCCGGCAGGGATATCTGTCTCTACGGCGACGGGCGCAACATGCGCGATTGGATTTACGTCGCAGACACTTGCCGCGCCATAGACATGGTGCTGCAAAACGGCAGGCTGGGCGAGGCTTACAACATCAGCGCCAACTGCGAGCGCCAAAACACCGATATCGTCGCCGCTCTAGCAGACGAGCTTGCCTGCCAAACAGGCGATACAAACCTTGCCAATTGCCCGGTGCGCTTTGTGCAAGACCGTCCAGGACATGACACACGTTATGGGATCGACTCATCAAAGCTGCGCCGCGAGCTTGACTGGCACCCCAGCACCGATCTCCAAAGCGGCATAAGCAAGACGGTCTACTGGTACCTCAACCACCAAGACTGGACAGCGCGCATCCTTGCCAACGAGGTCCAAAGCAACAACGAGCTTCTGCTCGAGCAATGGGAGGCACGCGAGCAAGAAGCCAAGAAGCAGGCTCGCAAAGACGCCCAAAAAGAGGCCAAGGCCCAAAAGCGCGAGGCACGCCGCCATCACGGCAAACACGCTCCCAAGCCCTAAAGCCCAAAGACCCGCACACAAGAAGAGGACCGCAACGCGCGGCCCTCTCGACTAACTACAGCTTGCTGCCTTACAGCCTTGCAGGTTATGCAACCCGCTGTGGCGCTATTCCTCGTCGGCGACGTTGCCCTCTGCAACGTGCTTAATGCCGTCTGCAACGTAATTCGAGTAAATCTCGTAGCCTTCCTCCCAAGAGGAGTAAGTAGCATCCCCGCGATGATCCTCCAAGTCGTAGTTCTCTTTGAGGTACTTAGTCAGGTAATTGGTGTACTTCTCTGCACCCAGGTAGTTGAAGTGATGGTTGTTGTACATATCAGTGGACCAATCAATGCCCAGCTCCTCAATCATCTCATCGGAGCAGAAGTTTAGGCAGGTGTAGCCGCGGCTTTGCACGTAATCGGTCACGGCATTGGCCATCTCAGAGTCGTAGGTTTCTTGGACATAGGGAGAGAACGTAAAGAGGACCTGCGCATCAATGCTGTCGCAGTAGTCGATAAGGTCATCCAAAATCTCTTGGATGTCGCTGTCGAGCTCGCAGGACGTAGTCGCAAAGACAGGCGCCTCCTGCGCTGCCTGAGTAACCGTCACAGCGGCACACGGGAACCCCTGTGTCTTGATGTAGGGGAAATCGAGCATAAGCTCGTCGGCGGTGATAGCCTCGTCGCCCGTGCTGGTCAAACGCGTGTGATACTTGATTACGGGCAGGTAGTAATCCAAAGGCTCGTCGTCGTATGAGCCTATCTCAGCGTGCTCTCCCATGACCTCGAGCGCCTCGTTGATCATCTCGATGCGGTCTGATTTATAGAACTTCATGTTATCCACAGTAGTGCGAACGCTCACCTCGTTGACCGCAGCGTAGCCCTTGAGCACGTTACGCAGCTCGATGACAAAGACCTTGGGCTTCTGGGTCTTTTGCACATAGGTCATGATGTTGTCCATGAAGATGACCGGCGTAGAGGCCGCGCCAATCACAAACGAGGAAACACCCTCGTCGTTATAGGCTTTGGACGGTATGAAGTAGCGGCTCATGGCGCTGCTGCCCAGCAACACCACGTCGACCGTATCCTCTTGCAGATCATCAAAGGCCTGGTAGGTGCCTTTGTTCTGCATGATGCCCTTGACGCTGATGGCGGTGTTGGCGTAGAAGAACAACGCAAAGCACAGCACCAAGAAGATGACCACGCTCAAAATCTTGAGCAGCGGGTTCTTCTTGGCCTTGGCGTTGCCCTGCTTGTTTATGGAGTGTTTGCCGTATGCCATGTATTAGTCCCTACCCGCAAGTTCCTTGCGCTTAATCTTGCCGTTGTATGTGCGCGGAATCTCATCGATGACCTCGATGGATTGCGGTTGTTTGTTGGCATCCAGAGCGCCAGCCAAAAACGTCTTGAACTCCTTGGGCTCGTATTGCGCGCCGTCTTCCAGCGCGATGTAGAGCTTGGGGATCTGGCCGGATATGGGGTCTTTCTTGGCGATAAGGGCACAATCCTTGACGATGGGGCTCTTTGCCACCTCGTGCTCGATTTCTTCCGGAGAGATCTTGATACCGCCAAAGTTGATGACATCATCGGCACGGCCCAGCATGTAGATGAGCCCATCTTGGCCGATGTAACCCAAGTCCTTGGTGTAGACAAAGCCATCTGCCATGGTCTGGGCCGTGAGCTCAGGCGCTTTGAAGTACTCCTTCATGACCATGGGGCCAGAGCTGGCCAGCAAGCCCATGTTGTCGGCCGAGGAATCAATGGGATTGCGGTCCTCGTCCACGACGATGAAGGTGGCGTTGACAGCAGGGCGCCCAATGCAGCTGGGTTTGTCCTTCATGGCGGCAAAGTCCAGCACGCAGCTGCGGCCGGATTCCGTCGAGCCGTAGAAGTTGTAGAGGCGCGTGGTGGGCAACACGGCCGCAAGATGCTCTTTATCCTCCTCTGCCAAAGGAGCGCTACCTAGCTCAACATAGTCGAGCTGGTCTGCGTAATCGCCCAAGCGGTCCTTGGTGAGCTTGAAGATGATGGTGAGCATGCTGGGCACGAGGTCCATGGCTGTGACGTGGTACTGCTCGATGAGGTTGAACATCACCTTGACTGCCAAGACGCCGTCGCAGCACACAAAGGCGTTACCGTGCGCCAGGTTGGAGTACACCGTGCGCAGTCCATGTGAATGGCTCAAAGGCACGGGGATGATCTCTACGTTGCCGGGCTTGGCCTCGCAACCGTGATAGATGTTCTGCGCGATGGCAACATTGTTGCGATGCGTAAGGACGATGCCTTTGGATTTGCCAGTAGTGCCCGTAGAGAAGAGAATCTCTGCAACGGCGTCTGCATCCGGAAACTCCAACGCAGCACCGTCGCCCTGACCCGCATAACCTGCGGCGCCTTCAAGATCCAGATAAGGCAGCTGTGAGACACACTCGCGCTGCTTGGCTCCGATGAACAAAACGGCGCCGGTCTCTTCGCAAATCTCTGCCACGCGGCTGTCTGCGGCGTTGCGCTCTACAGGGACGGCAATGACGCCAGCCAGCTGCAAGGCGAGCATGGCGATAACAAACTCGCAGCGCTGGTTGCACTCCATCACAGCGTACGAGCCGACAGGCGCCAGCGTTTGCAGATGCGCGGCCAAACCGCTTATGGCAGCCCAAGCCTCCCCGTAGCTAAAGGACTTCTTGGGGTCTGCCATGCACAGCTTGGCAGGGTCGTCTTTTGCATGCTGCGCAACAGCTGCAAGAACAGAAGAGCATTCGATCATAGTAATCACGTACCTCGTATCAAATCGGGCTTAGAAGCCGCGGTAGATAAACGTGGAAGCATCGTATCCAGGGCCGTAGATGCCAAAGCCCAGCACCGCCGCAAAGCAAGCCAGGTAGAAAACCCAGCGCGCAGGCAACGGCAGCTTGTCGATAAGCAGCCTGAACTCGGCGCCGGTCTCGGCGTCGCCCTCCCCTTGCGCCTTGCCCTGAACGATGCCCTTCTTCTGAGGGGCGTCTTGTTTGGCTTTGTTCTCCTGACGCTCTTGCATCAAGCTGATCACAAACCAGATGGCGCAAGCGACGACGAGCACAAGGTAGTCGTATCTAGACAGGTCAAACGAGTGGACGGTGCTCACAAAACCATGGTAGTTCTTAATGACGAAGATAGAACCCATCATGGACAGCGCTGTGCCAAAGGACGCGGCCTTGGTGAAGATGCGCCCAAAGCTCACCAGCAAAACGGTTCGCACGATACAGAAAACCTTCCAGGCAAAGCTTGCCGTGTTGATGTGGAGCTTTTCTGCCCAAATCTTAAAGTAAGGCTCTAAAAGCAGGCTCAAGATAATGATGAAGCCGTTGTAGAGGCCGTAGGCCACGTACTTGAAATCTGCGCCGTGCCACAAGCCGATGATGATGAAGGTGGCCAGCTGCGCACAGATAACAGGAAAGAGCTTGCCAACGCGGTCTCCCAGAACCTTGCGCAGGTTCTTGCCCGCCTTGCCAAAGGCCTTGGACATGGCGATGGGGAAGAAGATGTAATCGCGCGTCCAGAAGCTCAACGACATATGCCACCTGCGCCAGAATTCGCTTAGGCTGTCTGCAAAGTAAGGGCGCTTGAAGTTGTGGGACATATCGATGCCCACACAGCGCGCAACGCCGCGGGCAATATCGATGCCGCCAGAGAAATCGGCGTAAATCTGCACGGTGTAGAAAAGCGCAGCCAACGCGACGGCCCAACCGGCGTAATCTGCCGGCATATCAAAAACGTTGTCCACCAAGACGGCGCAGCGATCGGCGATGACAAGCTTCTTGAAGAAGCCCCAAAGCATGAGCTGCGCGCCATGGGCGAGGTTTTGATACTTGAAAGCATGGCCTTCGTAGAGCTGGTGCGCCAAGTGATCGTAGCGCGCGATGGGGCCTTGCATGAGCTGCGGGAAAAACGATGTAAACAGCGCGAACTTGGCGATGTTGGTGTCTGGCTCGTACTTGCCACGGTACAGGTCAAAGATATAGGCCGCGCTTTGGAAGGTGTAAAAAGAGATACCCAGCGGGATGAGCAGGCCCAAGTTAAAGTGGATGCCGATGAGCTCTCCCAGCGCTGTTAGATACGCCGAGAAATACTTGAGTACGGCCAGCATGCCAAAGTCCACAATCAAGATGCCGGCAACAACCTTGCGCATCTTCTTCTTTGCTTGGGCTTTGAGCTCTTTTTTGGCCGCGCGGTCCATGGAGCTGCCGGCGTCTTCTATGGTCTTTTTGGTCTGGGCGTTAATCTTGCCTAGGGCCCCGCCGCCAAAGAAGGTGACGACGGTGGCCGCGATTAAGAAGACAAAGGTCTTGGCGCTGGACATGAGATAAAACGCAAAGCTCGCAACCAGCAGCACGACCCAGCGGGCTTTCTTGGGACAGATGTAGTAAGCCGCCACGACAATGACGACAAATATGAGAAACGCAAACGATGTAAAAGCCATGAGAAACTACAGGTTGGAGACAAGCTCGCAGATGGCGTCGAGGGAGTTGAAGTTCTCTGGCAGTAGGTCATCCGGGGAAATCTCCACGTCGAACTCCTCGTTAAGCTCGCTCACGATAGCCACAACGTCAAGCGAGGTGAGCTCGCCGTTGTCGATGAGGGCGGTCGCGTTCTCGAAATCGATATCGCTGCGGATTTCTTCCAGAATCTCCAAGATAGTCTGTCGCATGTTGTTTCCTTATCAGTAGTTCTTAAGCAAATGACACAGAACAACCAATTATAGACATCAAACGTCTTAATCAAAGCTTAAAAACAACGAAAGCGGCGTCTATCATCCTGACAAGCGGTTGAAAAGCGCATCGTGAGCACAGGGCGCTTGCTCAAAAGTTATTTGATCGAATCAGGCCAAAGTTTGTCGCAAACCTTTGCCGCGGCGTCTCCGTGATCGTATTGGTTGAATTTGCTGCGAAAGCGCTCCAAATCCGGCTTAAGAGCATCGAGGTCTTGGAACTTTTCTATGACCTCTGCCGTCGTGGTTGCAACAAGGTTGCCAAACTCGCCACGCAAATCGAAGTACATCCCACGCGTCTTGTTCATATAGCAGTCGTAGTCCCAAGTAAAAAAGACCATAGGCCGCTTGAGCAGAGAGTAGTCGAACATAATCGACGAATAATCCGTGATGAGCGCATCTGCGGCAAACATCATCTCGCCCACATTCTCGTACTCGTGGCCGTTTAAGACGAAGTCGTTGTAAACATTCTTGGGCACGTAGGCGCTCTCCAGATAATGAGCGCGCAAGACCAAAACGTACTCGTCGCCCAGCGCATCGCGCATCGCATCCAAATCCAGCTTGAGGTCAAATCTCTTCTTGGTACGCCAGGTAGGTGCCCACAAGATGACTTTCTTGCCCTGCGGCACGCCAAGCGCAGCGCGCACTTCTTGACGCATCTGCTCGTCTTTGCCGCCGGCGATAACAACGTCATTGCGCGGATAACCTGCGCGGATAAACTCGCCCGTAAAGCCATAGTGCGGGCCGGCGACGATATCCGACATGTAATCACACGGGGTGACAAAGTAATCCCAACTAGCAAAGGTGCGCTTCATCTTCTGAACGGTCTCGGGCTTCTTGGCAACGCTTAGACCCATGTGCTTGAGGGGAACGCCGTGCATGGAGTTGACCACCACCTGGCCGGCGCGCTTGCGCAAGCGAAACTGATTAAAATTGCTCACCACGTACTTTGCCGTGGCTAGGTGGTACCAGTAACGCAGGCTTTCATAGCGCACCGCCTTGCCTGCGGCACCCACATCCGTCTTAGTATTGACGAGCGACCACACGCATTCGTAGCCTGCATCGCGCGCTGCGAGCTCTTGGTAGATAGCCTTGGGATTGTCAGAGAAAGTGCGCTTGGAGAAGCTCTCAAAGAGCACCTTCTTCTTGTTGATGGGAGCAAAACGTCTAAAGATTGAGTACCAAATCCTGCTATTTGCCTTGCGCTTTTCCTCTGTGTCCTCGTAGCTGTGCCATGCTGCCTCTATCTTGCAGAAGAGCTGACCGCCCTTGGACACGCTAAAGGCGTTGGAGTATTGGTCTGCCACGAACTTCAGGTCTTTGACTTGGCCCTTTGCGGCGCAGACGGGCTCGCCGTCCAGATAAAAGCCGATTTTGCCCGAGGAGAAGCGGGCAAGGTTTCCCGCATAGCCCATCTCTAAGCAGTAAGTAGCCTTGCCGTCTTCAACCTGGCTTGGCTCGATATCAGCGTAGACGAAGGTCTCCTCATCGCGCACATGCAAAGCGCGCGGCTCTTTACCTGCAACAGACAGCTCCAACATCACATTGGTGCCTTGTTTTGTGATAGAAGAACACGCGATGCCCATGACATACCTCTCTGCAAGGGCAATAGCGCTTGCAGTCAAACGTATGCCTCTTGCCTCTTAAGCCTGTTGCTCGCCAAATAAAAGATCAATCAAGCGCTGCGCCGCATGCCCGTCTTCCATTGGACAGAAGCGCTCTTTGAATGCGTCATAGCGCTTGCCGTACTGCTCGAAGTAGCCGTCGATACCCTTGAGCGCAACGACCACTTCCTGCGAGGTCTCGCAGTGCGGACCGGGCAAGTCTAACACCGGGTCCAAATAGAAACCGCGAACATATTCTTTATATTCCTTAAGGTCGGGCTGGTAGAAAACCATGGGACGTCCCGTACATGCATAGTCAAAGAACACGCTGGAGTAATCCGTCATAAGCACATCGGCGATGCAGTAAAGCTCGTTAATATCGGCTGTTTTGGCTGCATTGACCACGAAGCCTTCGTACTTGGCAAAGTCAAACTCATTGGCAACGAAGTAGTGCGGCCTAAAGAGAACCACCCACTCGCTGCCAAGCTCGCGCTGCAGCAGGTCGAAGTCAATCATCACATCTTGAACGTAGCCCACGTTGGCCTTGAAATCGTTGTCGCGGTATGTGGGCGCGTAGAGCAGCAGTTTCTTGCCGGGCGTCACACTCAACTCGCGCAGCATGCGCTCTTTGAGTTGGGCTAGCTTGGCAGGGTCATTGCAGGTGTTGACGATGTAATCGTTGCGCGGATAGCCAATCTCCCATGTGTGAGAGCGTGCCCAATCCACATCGAGCGCAAAGGCGCTCGCAAGACATTCGCTCGTAAAGCGCGACGGCGACACCAGATGGTCCCACTTGGCAGACTCTATGACATAGCGCTGGGACATCTCCTCACTGGAGTTGAGCGCGCCTTTGGTACTGGAGACGATGTCGTTTCCTAGGCATTTGAGCGGTGTGCCGTGCCAAGTCTGGATAAAGCGCTGATCTGCCTTGGGCACAAGCTGTTCGGGCGAGCGACTATTGACGATCCAAGTCTTGCAGCGCGCATAAACGTAAAACTGATCGCTACCCGCGCGCGAGACGAGCTTGACGTTGGCGTACTCGCGCTCCAAAAAGCGGTAATCGTCGATTACGTCATCGTTGAACATCCAGTAAAACGTGTAGTCCTCAAAGCGCCCGCTCGCTTGCATCTGCTCAAAGATTGCACGCGGAGAACACGAATACGAACGCCCCTTGAAACTCTCGAAGGCAATCGATTTAGGATCTGTGGGGATAGAGGCGGCAAGTTTCACGTACCGCTTGGTCCTCGTCTTCCACACCACGTGGCGCAGCGCCTTGCGCAGAGGCGGGCAGCGGCGCATAACGGCGTAGGCGCAGGTTTTGGCGCCCTTGTAGAGCGCTCTTTTTACAGACGATGCAGACATAATGCGATTATCCAGCGCTAAACAAAGAGACAGCCCTAGGCCTTGAGCTCTTTTTTGACGTCGGTGGTAGAGATGCCATCGGTGCGATCGAGGTAGACCACGTCGCAGTACTCCTTGAGGTACTCAAAGCGTTCGGAGCCTGCCCAGTCACCGCCCATGACCACGACATCGACGTTGTACTTCTCTACGTCGCTTGCCTTTTGCTCCCAGTTCTCCTCTGGGATGACTAGGTCCACATAGCGGATGGCCTCGAGCATCTCTTTGCGCACACCGTAGGAGTAGAAACTGTTCTTGCCCTTACCGGCGTTGAACTCATCGGTGGATAACGCAACGATGAGGTAATCGCCTAGCTCGGCCGCGCGCTTGAGCAGGCGGATGTGGCCGTAATGGAGCAGGTCGAAGGTTCCATAGGTGAGCACGCGGCGAATACCCTTGTACTCGTCGCCGGAAGAAAAGCGGACTGCGGGGGTTGCAGTGTTTTGAGTCATTTGTCTCAGTCCTTTGAGTAGTTTTGGGCATAAAGCCAATAGTTCGTAAAGGATACCCGCGAGCCTAGCTTCTGTCCAACATGGCTGCAAGCTCAGCGGCGATACGCGCGGTACACTTGCCGTCTAACAGCGGCGCAAAATCACGGTCAATCATCGCGGCAAAGGCAGAGTCTTGCTCGATAGCACCGCTGTCACCCGTATGCTGGGCAACAAGGCTCATAAGCTCTGCTGCATCCTTGGAGCTCACGTTGGGGTATTCCGCAAGCGGGTCTATGTTGAGTCCGGGAGAGCTGCGATAGACGTCAATATCTGGCACGTAGAAAAACACCGGCTTGCCAACGATGCCCGCCTCGAAAGCCACGGCGGAGTAATCGGTGATGACGCAATCTGCCAGCCCCAGCAAGTCGATGGTAGATGCACCTTGGATGAAGCTCACATGCTCAAGGCCGTTAAGTGCGCTTTGCTCCACATGATTGTTGAGGGGATGACCCGCCACGATAAAGTTAACGCGGCTGGCATCGCAATGCGAAGCAAGGTCGTGCACGGCGCGGTCCAGCCAACCCTCATAATTCGCGCCCTTGCGCAGCGTAGGAGCATAAAGAACGGTCGTCTTGCCGTTGACAAAAACCGGGTTGCTAGCGGCGATTGCCGCCATCTGCACCCTGCGCGACGATTGCTCACTGCTGTCTACCAAGTAGTCGATGCGTGGCAATCCCAATGTTTTGACGGCGCTTGCAGGATAGCCAAAGGCTTGCGCAAAGAAAGGCACGCTGCCTATGCTGCCGGCAACGATGCAATCGTAGTTCTTATGCATGCACGCCGCTTGAGCATCGGCCGCGCTGCGCCCTGCTGGCGTATCCACGCTTTGGTAGCCAAACTTCTTGACGGCACCTAGGGCATGCCACATCTGCATAACGCTTGCGCCGGGGCGCTTAGTGGGGATGCACACGGCCGGAATATAACCATCTGCAACGACAATCTTTGCCGTGCTGGCCGCCTTGAGCTGCTTGAAGGTTCCCGCCGCAAAGGCTACCTTGCTTGCAAGCTCTGGTTGTGTGAGGCACATGCTCACCTCTACATCGGGATAAGAGCTCTGCAGTTTTTGGGCAAGCATCTTAAAGTCGAGCGAAGGCTTGCTGCTTTGGCGCGACATCAAAACGATGCGGCGCTTGAGCGGTAAGGCTTGCATAGCAGACGCAACGAGCCTGAACGCACCCGCCATGAGCTTCATCAGCATCAACCACTCGCCCCCTTAGCGCAACTTCCTTGAGCAAACGTCGTTCAAGCTTACCGCATGAGCACCAGTATCCATGCAAAGAGCAGAACTTGGGTAGGATGCGTGGCCTGTTCTTGGCAAAGACAACAGCAGACTGCCGCAGTCTTACAGGCTAGTACGAGAAAACGCGATCGCTGCCAAAGCCCACGCGCTGAAAGTACAGCTCGCGCTTTGAGGTGTTGACATGCACGATGTCAAAGGCCTGACGCACGACGCCCTCTTTGCGTTGCGCGGCGATGTCGGAGTTTGCAATCGCCCTATAGGCATCGCAGGCAGAGCTCACGGCAACATAGCCCTTGGGGGATCTGTATGCCAAATCGCGATGCGAATGCCCGGTGATTACGCCTGCGATAGCCGCAGCGCTTTGGTCATAAATCGCATCCAACGCGCGCATGATCAACTGTCCACTCATGTCAAAGCGATACACGCAAAAGAACTGGTGCGCAAACACGAGCACCGTCCAGTCATCTTCAAGCTCCAAGATGCGGCGCTGCATCCACAAAAGCTGCTCTTCACTCACGACGCTTGCATCCGGCGCACCGGTGTCGAGGATGATATGCCGCACTTGTGCCTCGTCGTTGTCCACCACGTAGCACAGCTCGCGCTTCTCGAAGTCGGGCTCTACGTCTTGTGCAGGCAAGGACTCCTCATGCGCAACACTGATGGTGCGGATAGTGGACGTCTGGCCGATGACCTCCATAGCTGCCGCAGGCTGCTGATAATCAGTGTCGGGCAGCAGCCCGGGCACCTCCATGGTCTCTTGCGGAATCGTCTCCTTGCAAGTCATCCCGTCTTCTCCAAGCAGCTGCGGAAACACCAACTGGCACAGCTCGTCATCGGTGATGTGAACGTCCGGGTTGGGGTAGGTGGTGCCGTTATTATTGTTGTTGTCGTGGTTGCCCCTCACGCAATAGACCGTGGCAAACGACATCTCCTTGTTCCACAGCTCGTAGCGTGCCAAAGCGTCCTCTTTAGTCGCATGCGCATTGAGAAAATCGCCACCCATGAAGAAGAGGTCGATCTTCGCGTCCTTCATAATCTTTTTTATGGCAGGAGCCGAGCACATGGCATTGCTCTTGACATGCGGGTCTGTGAGAAAGACAAAGGACTCCCCGCTAGCAGCAGCCAAGCCCTTCTTTGCCTTGATCTTGGGGATCATCTCGGCAAGATAGGTCTTCCAGATATCCTTCATGTCCCATTTTGCATACAGCGTCTTATTGCCTATGCTGCCCTTTTCCACCGTGTTAGAAACCTGGGTCTTGAGCTTGGCATCGGCAAACCAACCAACAAAGGCATAGCCCTTACGCGTTGGCTTCTCGTGCTTAAAGGTGGCCGTGGTGACCGTGTATTCCTTGGTGCGCACCGTGTCAAACGGATCGTTGTCCACGTAGGTAAAGGTATATTTCCTCTTCTTCCAGCCGGCGTACGCCGTGCGCTTTGACGCCCTCTTAACGCCTTGGAGCAACTCGAGCGGTTTGACAAGGTCTTCATCGGCAAACCAACCAGTAAACGCATAGCCGCGACGCTTTGGATCGAGGAGCTTTTTTGCGGAATACGTTGCATCAGCCTTGAGTATCAAACGCTGACCAGCTGCCTGCTTGCCACCGTTGAGTACGTAGACAATCTCGTACTTGGTTACCGCTTTTTTATTCTTTGCAGCGTAGGCGTTGCTCGACATCCCAAAGACCGCCGCGCAAGCAGCGCCCGCAGACAGCGACACGATATGGCGGCGACTCACCATCCGGGAGAGAATCTTATCTATATCGCTATTGCTCTTATTGCTCATAAGGTGAACGCATCCTTGGATTTCATAGGGGAACTCGAATGAGTCTACTATTTTCTCCTCAGAATACAAAAGGAGTATGAAGGCGTCGTTAAAGGAACGGCGTCCACCCAGGCCCCAAGGTCCGGACAGACGCCGCAACTAGGAACAATACGTTCCCCTACCAACAGCAGTGCGCAGACGCGCAATCAACCCCTACACGGCTCCGTAAACGTAGACATGCGTGCCGCTGGGAATGGTGTTGTAAATCCACTTGGCGTTGGATATGGCCAGGCGCACGCAACCGTGCGATATGTTGTAGCCGAGCGAGCTATCCACATAGCTCGACTTGCTGCCGGGAACATAGAGCACAGAATGGAAGAGGTAGTTGCCGTAGAAGGATGTGGCATACCAGCAGGTATAGCCCTTCTCCTCGCCAAAGTGATAGGTCTTGCCGCTCGTGGTGAAGTTTCCCTTAACGGTGGGAGAGCTATAGGCGCCCGTACAGCAGCTCCAGAACTTGATTAGTCTCCAATCGCCCTTGGAGCCCTTGAAGACGGCGACCTTGTTGTAGGTAGTGCTGCAGACGATGCTGTACTTGGTGGAGCTTGCCTTGTTGTAGATCTTGGAGCGCATGGCCAAGCGCTGTGCACCGTTGTTGCCAGAGCTCACATACGCCAGATTGTCGTAGCCGGGGGCAGATGAGCCGCGCTTCTTGAGCTGCACCTGGTAGGCAACGACTTTGCTCCCCAAGTTGTACGTGCCGGCCCTGGCACTGTTTTTTGCCCAACCCAGCCAACCGTACTTGCTCACCTTGACGCGATAGTAGACCGTGTACTTTCTGGCGAGCTTGCCGGTGAGCTTGACCTTGATGGCCTGAATCTTGGTGCTCTTGTTACCGGACACGCTGCCGCTGCCAACGTAGCTGGTCCATGTGCTGTTCTTAAGCACCTTGTACTTGACCGTGCCGCTCAAACCCTTCTTGGCGATTGAGATGCGGATAGCGTTGAGGCTCTTACCTTTGCACTTTGCCGTCGAGCCCTGTTTGACGCTGCTGCTCCACTTTGAGGCATGGGCGGCGTAAGTCACGCCGTCTACCTGGAAGTTCCCAGAATAGACCGTGCCTGTGTAGCTGCCCTTGCCCTTAATCTTGACGGCATAGGTGCCCGGTGCGTTGACCTTGGACTTTGTCGTGTACTTGCCGTCGTGGTTAACAACGTAGCTCAGCGTGTAGTCGGAAGCAGCGAGCTTTTCACCGTTGAACTTGACGGTGGCTTTGGGATGAAAGGTCTTCCCTTTGGCATAGAGGTAGCGTGTCTTTGAGAGCGTGATTTTGGTGTTGCTCTTTGTTAGCTCGTAGACGGTGGGCTCGGGTTCTGGGTCTGGAGTCGGCTCCGGGTCGGTCGAGTCACCGCCGTCTGT
>CAYQLX010000009.1:18507-30328 GCA_964418305.1 uncultured Coriobacteriaceae bacterium
CATCGACAACCGCGCCGTCTTCTAGCACAGCAGGAGCGTCTGCAGCAAGCGCCGCCTGGGCATAGGCTGCCGTGCTCATGCTGCCGGCAACAGCAACGGCAAGCCCCGTTGCAAGAAGCTTCTTAGCCGCTTTGATTCTCTTGACCATGACCTCTCCTAGACCGCGAAACAACGCCATAGCGCGCGAGTCCAGGCAAGGGCTCGCTGGCGATAAAACGAAGATTAGCAGAGCTTTTGGCTCTTGCTGTTTCTCCTACATAAAACGATTGCACTATCTGCGTAAACGGGCTTCTAAGATGCGCAACACGACATGCCGCTGGTTGCTTGCAAGCGCTTACGGGCGGCAGGCGCCAATGTAGTCGCTACGGCTGGAAAGCGTGCTGATCTTAACCACGTCGCCGGTGTGCGGAGCATGGATGAACTTGTCGTTGCCCATGTAGATGCCAACGTGGTGGATGCCCTCTACCGTCTCTCCAAAGAAGACGAGGTCTCCAGGCATGAGGGCAGACTTGGCGATCTTGGTGCCCTCGCTGTACTGGGTGCGCGCAAAGTGCGTGAGGTTCTTGCCAGTTACCTTCTTGTAGACGTACATGGTAAGACCGCTGCAATCAAAGCCGCTTGGGTCGTCCCCGCCCCAGACGTACTTAACGCCCAGGTACTTGAGCGCCATCTTAACGACCCCAGGATGCGAGCCCTTTTTGCTGGTAGAACCTGTCATGCCGGCGGCGGCAGAAAGCGAGTTTGCCACGCCGTCGTAGGCCAAGACCTTCTTGCGAATCTTAGCCGGCAAGGCGGCAAAATAGTTGGCCTGCTCTATAAGCGAGTTCTGGATGACGTTGGCGTTGGCGCTCACGCTTGCGGTAAGGCTCTTTTGCTCGGAGTATTTGTCGACTAAAAGCTCGTTTGACTCGGACAGATCAGATTTAAGCTGCTTGATCTTTTTGACGAGCCGCTCTTCTTCTGCCGTGATGGAATTCATGAAATCCAAGCGGCTTACAAAATCCCCAAAGGACGTAGCCCCCAGCAAGACCGACATGTAGCGAACACCACCCGATATATAGGTGGCTTTTGCCCACTGCGAGACACGTTGACGCGTCTGATCGAGCTTGGCATCCGTGTTGCGGATGTCCTTTTTGGTCTGCTTTATCTCTTTTTTGAGCTTCTTTAAGCGGTTCTGCTCTTGAGCAAGGTCCTCGTAGGCGGTCTCCATGCGCGCGGCGAGCTCATTGACCTCTGCGATGGCCTCTTTTGCCGTGGCAAGCTTGGCGCGCTCTCGGGCCTTCTTCTTGATCTGGGCGGCTTGCTCCTTCTTGGATGCACTCTTAAACGAGCTGCTCTGCTTCTTAGCTGAGCTGCCCTTGCGGCGCTGCTGCTTATCGGAGCCTTGCTCGTCTGCTGCGTCCGTGCTTGTACCATCTTGATTGGCGCCATCAACTTGCTCCTGCTCCTCTTGCGCAAAGGTCGTGGAGCCTTGCTCGCCTGCAGCGCTAGCTGCAGGGACGATGCCAAACGAGCCCAAGGCAACGCAAAGCGCCACGCTCAAGATGCGTGTGCCGATTTTGCTATGCGTTTGTATGCAAGGGTGCTTACGCATGTAGCGATTATCCTCAGGCCAGATTCGAACAAGTAACCCAAAATAATACGAGCATTAGCGTTGCATTAACAGCCCAAATACCAAGTTGCTGCCAAATTTCAGCTCCCCTTAAGGCTGTAGCGCCCGGTAAGGCAAAGCCCGAGACCTAAACCTCGTACATGTACTTGAAGACTTCCATGCGCTGCATCTGAATCTGCACGCCCAACTCCTCGGATGCTTTGTGCAGTGCCTCAAACACGGTGTTGAAGTCTGCCACTTGCTCGTTCAAGGTCACGATCATCGTCATAGAGAAGATGTCGTCGATGACGGTCTGGCGTATATCCACGATGTTGACGCCGTTTGCGGCAAGCGCGCTGCAAACGTTGGCGATGATGCCGGTCTTATCTGCACCCAAGACGGTGACGACTGCTTTGAGGGCCATGAGCTGCTCCTTAGGGTTTTGCTACGGTCAAAACATGGTAGCGCACACAGGCGCCCGCACTGTTTCACGCTTATGTATTTACCTGCAAAGCGCCAACCCAATGTCTTCTAGGATTGAGATGATATCGCGTACGGGCTGGCGATCGTAATCTTTGACCTGATCGCTCAGCTCGTCATAGGGCACCAAATACGGCGTCGTTTTTGCCTCTGCGTCGCGCGGGCCCTTCTTCCATCCGGCGGCCAGGCGCTCGTCTACCCAGCGGCGATGCTCGATATAGGCCAAGTACTCCACCTCGCGATCCGGAATCTTGGTCACGCGCTCTGCCGCAGAGCACATATCCAACGGCACCATGCGATAGCCCAGGCGGTCCACCTTGTCCACGATGGCGCGCGCCTGCGCATAGTTGGAGTCCTGCAAATCTTGCGGCTGGTCTTCAAAATACTCGTAATCCGGTATCTGCTCGTCACGCTTGACATGGTCTTTGTAGCGAGCAAACAGCTCGCGCGCAATGAGTCCAATGCTGCCGTAGATGCCCTGCGACTGGCGATACATCTGCAGATCATGGGCATCCAGAAATCCATAATGCTTGAAGGTGCCGGACAGATAGCTGCGCACAGACGGCTCGGGGAAGAGCCCTTCTGTGATGCGTACCAAACCCAGCTCTTCGCCCAAGGGGATGATGTCGTCTTGCGGGCAAATCTTGTGAGCGATGATATGGCCGCTTTGGTCATAGCTAAAGAAGGGCCACTCCCCCACCGACAGCTCCGGGCCGGTAGCTGTCGTAATGCTGCGCCCGGTGGACAGCTCATAGCGCAAGGCTGCGAGGTAACCCAGGTCAACCTCGAGCGGCGTAGGAGCAAGTCGCTCGCCTTCTCCTGCCTCGGCGGCAAGCGTCGCCTGGCGCACATGGCCGCCCAAGATATCCTCGCGGCTTACGTGCGCAGGCTGCTCTTCTTGCAACTCGTCACACCCAAGCCCCAAAGACTGCGGCAGATCCCTAAAGAGTGCGTCGTAGTAGGTCTTGGCACGGGCTTCTGGTTCCCCGTCCCCCAGACCGCTCGACATCTCAAAGTCGATGATTGTGGCGCGTATATCCTCTGGCGCGGGGCCGTAGCGCTTGACGCACACGTTGGCGGCGCGCAGGTCGCGATGGTAGATGTTTTGCTCGTGCATGTTGGCCGCCTGCGACAGCACGTCAAACATGATCTTTGCGTTCTCTTTGGCGCGCTCCAGGGTTCCCAGCGGGTGCAACGGATGCAAACCAGCGAGTTTCATACCGCTTTGGCAGAACGCATCCAAGTTGAGCAGCACGTCTGCTGTTGTGGCCGATAGATTGCGCGTGCCCTTGCCCGCGGCAAGAGACGCACCGTTGCTGCCTGCCTCGGGGATGCCCGCCCCGCAAAAGATCACGTCTTCCAAAGACACGCCGGCGTCTTCCTCGATGATGATGGGAGAGTTAGGGGCGTCATCTTGCGTGATGCGTCCAGAAAGCAGCTCGTAGACGCGCGGGCCCACGTCAAGCAGGCCGTTGCGCGCAAGTGTAGCGGTCTCCATGCCAAAGCGGCGCGCTTGATCCTTTGCAAAAACGACAGCAATGGCGTCATGAACCACGCCATCAAAGGCCTCGTACTTGCCGCGATATATACGCTTTACACCAGACGAGACAAGCGGCTTTGCATCCTCTTGAACGCGAAACACACCTCGGCGCCCCTTGAGCGCCGGCTCAACGGCGCTACCACTGGGCTCCAAGCTGGGAAACGTATTTGAAAACGCCGGTGATGCGTCGACGGTCGCAGTGCGCACGCACGGCTCCTTTCCTCATTGCATAAGACGGCAGATTGCAGTGCGCTAAATCGCACGCAATGCAAGCTGCCGAGTTTTGTGCCTACTGCAGCTCGAACTGCGATGCCCCCAAAAACACTTGGTCGCCACGCATGGCCACCACGCGCGTGGCGACCTCAAAGCTGTAGCCGCGCGCTTTGAAAGCATCCACCAGTCCGGCGTTGCGCCCCGGCATCACCAGGTAACGCTCGCCAGTGCCCTTGCCGCGGCGGATGAAGGTGCCGTTCTTGGAGCCTAAGTCTATGAGCAAAACCTGGCCGTCAATCAAATAGACACCCAAATGACGGGCGCTATCGGCATCCAACAAGGTTGCGTAATGATGGCGATGGTCTTCCTCCTGTGCATGCTGGGCAACGTACTCGGGTACATCCCCTACCTCATCGGGCGCAGGCGTGCCCTGGTACTCGCGGCCCAAAACCATAATCAGGCTATCCGGCAACGCGGCGTCGCCTTCTCGTCCCAGCTGAATCGTGGTCACCACGTCGGTTGAGCCGCCTTTGAGGATGCGCATGAGCACAGCGCTGCCGCTGCCCTGGCGCAGGCGCGGATCAGCACTTAAGGCGTTGAGCGACTCTGTAGAGACGGCGACCTCGGTATGCGAGAAGTACTGCGGACGTGCGTTTTCCGGCCCGTAGAGCGCACAGGCAACGAGATTCCAGATGAGCTGCTCTTTTGCCTCGAGCCAAGCAGGAAGCCCGCGATAGCCTTGGGAATGCTTGATCTTGTAGAGCTCTCCCAGAGGCATGTGTGACAGCTCCTTTGCCTGTGCGACCTGCTTGGGCGTAGCGGCAGACACTTTGCTCACGTACGAGTTGTAGCAGCTAAAGACCAGCTCGTTAAAGCGCTCGCAGACCTCGCGGTGGTAGCCGGCATCCAAGAACGCCTGATACAAGGCATCTCCCACGTCGAGCACCCGCTCTTGGTCTTCCCATAGGCCCATGGTGTACAGAGGCGACGCGTTAGTGAGTATCCACAACGGCAAAAGCTCGCGGTATGCCGCAAGGCCATGGCCGTAGAGGCTCGCTATGCTGTTGTAGAAGCTGCAAGCGTCATCTGCCAGCGCCACAACATCATTGAACTCTTCTTTGATGCGATCATCAGAAGGCTTGAGCTCTTTGAGCGCGCCCAGGCTCTTCTCAAGACAAGGCGGGCAGTACTTCTCAAAGACCTCCACAGCCTCGGGCGTGCTTTTTTCATTGAGGCGCAGGGCTGTGTTGTCACTCCAATCGCGCGTAACCTTGTGATAGACAGGCAGCGCGATACTCTTGGGAAACGCCGCCTCTATCTGGCAGCTCAACATGTTGATGTTGAACAGCCAGCGGTCAATCTCTTTCATCTTGGTGGAGCCCAAGTCACGGTACTCGTAGAGCTTATTACGCAAAACCAGGATGGGCGTCGTGCTCATGGTGCCTCGCTTTCATGCGGCGAGCTAAGCCGCAAAATCTTCGCGTTTCTTGCCATGCCGCAACGTAGGCGAGGCATGGCTGGCAGGTTGGTAGCTTAATTGCGCGCAAACGCTCGAGCGTTGCGCCGCAGCTTGCCAGCAAGCAGCGGACGCTTAGTCAGCTTGCGCCATTATCCAACCCAGCACTTCATTTAATGATGATTTTAGCGTACCTCCACAAGGCAAACACACCTGCTGCCGCATAAGCATTGTTACAATGTTTTGTTAGGAACTCGACCACCAGCAAGAGGAAGGGAGGCCACCGTGGCAAACAGCGCAAGCGGCTTTGACGTATTTATCAGCTACAAGAACTCGGATGCAAACGGCGAGCGCACGCGCGACGCCCAGATGGCCTTTGATCTTCATGACAAGCTGGAGGAGCGCGGCATAAGCGCGTTTTGCAGCACCTTGAGCCTCACGCGCATGGGACAGAGCGCCTACAAAGATGCCATCAACGATGCGCTCGATGCGGCAAAGGTGCTCGTCGTTGTGGGCACGTCTCTGGACAACATCTTAAGCCCCTGGGTCAAATACGAATGGGGCAGCTTCCACGACGACCTGCTTACCGGACGCAAGAGCGGCGGCACGTTGGTGAGCTTTACCTCGGGGCTCAATCCAAACGAGCTTCCACGCGAGTTGCGCGGCTACGAGGCGTTTCTTACCGAGCAAAACGGCGACGAGCTCATCGTGGATTTCATCGCCGCAGCGTTGGAGAGCAAGATCGAGCTAGGCTACGCTGGTACCAAGCTCGAGCGCAAGCTGGGTGTGATAGGCCCGGCCACGCGCAGCATGCTCGTCAACGCAGAGGACCCAGACCCGCAAAACGGCACCAAGAAAAAGGATACCCGCAGCAAAGGCGGCCTTATTGCTGCCATATGCGTAATCGTCGCAGCGTGCGCGGTAATTGGCATCTACGCAGGCGTAAGCAGTTGCAACAGCCAAAAGGCAGCGCAAGAGGAGCAAGCACGCATAGAGGCCGAGCAAAAAGCCGCTCAAGAGGAAGAAGAGCAGCGCAAGCAACAGGAGCAAGAGGCCAAAGAGAAGCTGTCGAGCTACAAGGTGCGCTACCTGGTTAAGGGCTCTAAGAAAGAGCTCAAAAACGAGCTGTCTAAAAGCAGCGTGACCATAGGCACTACGGTCAAGATTACGGCGCCCACGTTCAAGAAATACACGCTCAAGGGCAAAAAGACCGTCAAGCTCACCATATCCAAAGACGCAAGCCGCAACGTGGTGACCTTCTACTACACCAAGAAGGAGACGGACTCATCTGCAGAAACGCCATCCAACGGCAGCGGCGGCAGCAGCTCAAGCAGCGGCGGCAGCGATGGCAGCTCCAGTGGCAAGGGCAGCAGCTCTGGCGGCAAAGGCGATACCATCATCGACAACTTCTAAGGCTAACTTGAAGAGACGGCGCCACAAACTTGCAAGCGCAATAGCACCGAGTACAAAGTTGTGGCTTACCTGGCTTTGACCGTGATGGTCTTCCAGCTGCCGTAGTACTTCTTGCCAGAGACCTTCTTGAACGCACGCACCTTAACGGTGACCTTCTTGCCCTTTTGCCATCCAAAGCTCTTTGAGGTGATCTTCGAGCCAAAGGAAGACTTGGCCGTCTTGGAGCCGGACGTACGGTAAACCTGATAGCCGCCGGCGCCCTTGACTTTGCCCCATTTGACCTTGTAGACGCCGTACTTTTTGCCAGAGACCTTGAGCGATCCGGTGCGTTTGGCTTTGAGCTTGGAGCAAGCCTTGGGCACCACGGTAAAGCTCTTGGACACGCTGCCACTGTAACCATTCAAACCGGTGATCTTGACCTTGTGGGTACCTATCTTCTTGCAGTTATCGCCATAACTCACGGAATAATCCACGTCCTTTACGAGCGCAGTGCCGCTGGCGTTTTTGACAGTGATTGAAGGTGTCTTCTTCTTGCCGTTGTAAGTAAACGACGTCGCAGAAAGCTTGACGTTGCCTGCAGCAAGCGAGCTTGCGCAAACGCTTAAGGTGTAGCTCGCGCCCTCTTCTGGCGTAGCGTCAAAGTTCGACCCGGCACAAGCCATTGCTATGACCTTGAGGTTTGACACGGGGCGCGTAAGGGTTATGTTGCCCGTCGCCTCGTCGATGCTCGCACCTTCGGTATCGCCTTCGAGCTTGTAGGTCACATTGGCAGCATCGGTTACGAGCTTGCTCTCTACCTGCATGTTGCCAGACACGTTCCAAGAATAGGAAAGGCTCTGGCCACTTGTTATGTCTTGGCCGTCTACCGCAAAATACGGCGTGCCCTTCGTAATCTCAAAGCTCCCGCTCACAGAGCCTTTAAACTTTCCCGCACCCGTAATCGTAAAGCTCGCTTTTTGCTCTGACGTAGAGACGTTCACGTTGTTGGAGTACTCCACTGTGTAGTCCAAGTCTGGCACGAGCTTCTTTTCTGGCCTTATCACCTGGCCGTCCTTGTCTTTGACCTCGGGCAGCGTGACGGTAAGACTATCCAAGATGATGGGCTTGCCCATGCAGGGGTAGCTCTCTTCCACACCCGATATCTGCGCATCGTCTATGGACTCGCGTGCCTCGCCCCAAACAGCGTAGAGAATCTGGAGTCCCAAGTCCCATGTGCGGTTGTTTGGATCGGTATCCGTAACCTTGTCCGTTGGCATAACCGAGTTACCACGTTGGTCCGTCCATCCGCGAAGCTCTGTGTTCTCGCCGGTGGTACCCGTGCCCGTGACGTTAGCGAGCGTCTCATAGGTGCCGCCGTAAGTGACGTAGAAGCGCGACGGTTCCACGTTACCTTGGTTTTCACCCTCGATGGAATCCCCGATCAAGATGACCTCGTAGCGTTTACCCGTCCACTTGGCATAAAGAGTGGTGGACGCTGTGCCTGTGAACAGCGTATCTTCTTCTACCTTGTCGCTATAGGTGCCGGTTGCCGCGTTGTAAGAGGCATACCAACCGTCAAAGTCGTAGTTGGGACGCGTCGGCGTGGGCAGGCTGCGCGCCGTATCGGGTGCAGCGGGGTCGTAGGAATACGTGCAACCGTAGGTTGCCTCGATGCTTTTTGTAGAGAGCACGGGTTGGTCGATGTCGCTGGCGGCAACGCAGGTGTTGAGGTTAACCGTCCGCGATGCTGGCTCGATATAGAGATAGAACTCCTTAGTCGCGCACTCTTGGCCCTCTTTGTCGCTAATGACGATTTTGAACCTCGTCTGCTGAGGTCTGGCCCAGCCGTCGTTTTGAGTATCCGACTCGGCGATGACCTCGTTGTTGAAGCGCACGACGTAGAAGCCGTCCTCTACAGTTGCCGTGGTGCTTGCAAGATCGTTGTACTCGTTGGCCACGCCATATGTCTCGTATTGGAGAGTCGCAGTGTAGGTGGCATCTTGCGCAGACTCAGACTGCGTGCCGCCAGCAGGCTCTGTTTTAGAGCCACCGTCCTGCGGCACGAGCATCTTGGCCGTCACACCCAAGGGACGATTGATGGCCACGCGGTTGTTGAGCGGGTACTCGTAGGTCCAAGCCTGCTCTTCATCTGCAGGCGCCGCATCCTGTGCATCGGCGGCAGGCTCCGTATTCTGCACATCGGCTGCAGTGTCTGCAAAAGCCGCAGCAAGCGTATCGCTTAGGGCAAACGGCCCCAAAGGCAGCGCCAACATAGCGGCAGACAGCAAAAGCTTAACCGCCTTGCCTGCAAAGGAATGTGCCTTGCTCGCCAAAACCTGCTCCTCGATACTCGATTGACTGTCAAAAGTATAAACCAGCCCCCCTTTACGCGAGCCTAACGCGCCGCGATTAGCTGGCGATTAAGAATGCTTAAGCAGCACGAAAAGGCCACAGCATCCGATTGTTGCAGCATCAAAGCAAGACGCCCCGGCCTCATACAGACCGGGGCGTCGCAGCAAGCTGTGTTAGACGCAGGTGCTAATCGCTGATGTTTTTGTTATAGCGACTAAACGCCTGCACGCGCGCCTCGTCGACGTTGACGGTATCGAGCGGATTGAAGTCCTTGGGACGATGCTCGCGGACGTCATAGCGCTTCTCGCCGTTGAGGATGACGCGGTCCTTGGTGAGCTCTCCGGTCTCTTTATCCAAGCGCAAGCGCACCTCGATGGGGAGGTTGATCGTACCGCGGGCCTCGTAGAGGTCATCGTCAACCTGCGAAACCGTCCATATGATGTCTTCTGGGACGTTGATGGTAAACGGCTGCTCGCGCATGTGCTGCTTGAGGTCGTAGGACGCCCAAGCGGCAACACGGTACTCCGGTATGGATTTGTCTTCTGATTTGCCTGAGAAAATCTCTGCGGCACTGCGTTTGAACAAAGGCATAGCTTCCCCCCTTTTGAAACTTTAGCCTGACAAGTGATTGTCATGGCCATTCTACTGTATTTTGCGTAATTACAGATAGCATCTATTAGCAGGTGGCAGTTTCTATAGGTTGGAATCAATTCGATGTACAAGGCACAAACATCCGCCCGTCCAGCTACAAGCAAGAAGACAGAGATTAAACGCAAAAGCGCCTCCGGCTTTTAAAGCCAGAGGCGCTTAATAGTTTGAGCAAGAAAGAATTACATCTCGCTAGAGGACATGTTCTTGTTGTAACGGGCAAAGGCCTGGACACGTGCCTCGTCGACATCGACAGCATCGAGCGGGTTAAAATCCTTTGGCTTATGCTCACGCGCATCATAGCGTTTGGTGCCGTCAACATACACACGCTGCTTAACAAGTTCACCAGACTCCTCGTCGAGCTTGAAGCGCATCTCGACTGGAACGGTAAGATCGCCCTTCGCAACATAAAGGCCGTCTTCGTCACGATCAACTTCCCAAGTGATGTTGTCAGCCGTGATGATTTTGTGCGGATTTTTCTCCATATGCTCGCGCAGGTCGACAGTTGCGGTTGCGGCAACGCGATACTCAGGAGTAACGCCCTTGGCATCCGGATCCAAAGTAACTGCAGCAGGACGGAAACACATAACTAACCCCCTTGTTTAGTTGGCTTCTCTGCCTAATGTGCGTCTGCCGGAAACCCTCCCAAAGCCCCGAGCAGCGACATTGTCATACATGCTGGCCTTGCAGTACCAGCTTAGATAGATTTTATAGCGAAACGTACCAGCTGTATTGTTGATTTTGCTCTATTTCCGCAGGTAATAAAGCTAATATATGCGCAATTGGATTAATCGGAACAAGCGATTATAAAGACATTGCTGATAACGTTTGAAGCTGATTAAAAACGTCATGTCAATAACGGTGAAATACTAATAGTTCGAACCCCATGCACTTCACCCTAAAAAGAAAGGCTGCCGTTGTGGCAGCCTTCTGAATTCTTGGTAGGGGCGGTGGGGTTCTGTGGTGCGCTACGCGCACATCACTCGCTCGGCCTATCGGTCTCGCTCGCTTGTTCGCCCTAAAAGAGCGCCACTGGCGCTCTTTCTTAACGGGCTCACCCCTCCTCGGGTTCGAACCCCATGCACTTCACCCTAAAAAGAAAGGCTGCCGTTGTGGCAGCCTTCTGAATTCTTGGTAGGGGCGGTGGGGTTCGAACCCACAATCCTTGCGGAGGCGGATTTTAAGTCCGCTGCGTATGCCAATTCCACCACGCCCCCGTGGTCTGACAATCTTAGACCTTTGACTGGAAAATGACATCGAGGATATCGTAATACCAGGTATGCGGAGGCTCTATCTGCGACTCGTCTACCTGCGACGGCATCTCGGCCGAGTTGTCGCCGCCGTTGGTAACGACAGTAGCGTGTTCGCCCTCTTTGACCCAGCCGTACTCCTCGCGCGCTTGATTCTCTATGCCCTCGTCGGTCTCGAGCTCGTCGTTTTCATCTTGGATGCTTTGGTTGCGCTCGTTAACGGCGTCGAGCACGGCCTGAAGCTGCTGCTCTTGGCGCATGGCCTGGTAGTACGTGCAGCCTATGGGATAAAGCACGACGCCAACGATGAGGACGGACACGACGAACACCGCCAAGATGCGCCAGCCCAACCCCATGTTGCCCACGAAACGCTTTACTGCATCTAGGGGTTTTAAGTCCTGGAGCATCTCCTTGGCGTCTTGCTTTGACTTGTCTTTCTTCTTTTGGTCGCGCTCTTGCAGGCTGTTTACCTGGGCCTTGCTCGCGCGGCGCTTGGTCACGCCGCCCTTGCCCTTTGCAGCTGCGTCGCTAGCATCCTTGCGCTTGCCGGCAGAATGAGATGCGCGGGGCTTGGCGTCTTTTGCCTGCGCGGCGGCCTCTTTGCGCGCACGTTGCTCTTGTGCCGTTGCTTCTGCAGCGGCCTTGAGCTGTTGGCGAAGCGTTGTGCCGTGTGTGTTTTGGGGTTCGTTTGGCATCGATCGTCTTCAAGGTCTTGTTGATTGATTAGGGCCTTGATTTTAGCACGCGCGCACAGCGGGCCTTCCTGCGAGCGGCATCTACACAAAGGGCGCGCAAGCTCGCATCGAGCCGCGCGCCCCTCTGATACTGCGTTGCGCTTTGCTGCCTACTGCAGCCAGCGCCCTTAGCGGATGTTGTAGAAGGCGTTATCGCCTGCGTAC
>CAYQLX010000010.1:0-2993 GCA_964418305.1 uncultured Coriobacteriaceae bacterium
ATCTGCTTGGCTATATCGTCAAGGCCCTTGTGGATGGCTTCCACATCCTCTTGCGGGATGATGCCTTGGCGGCCGAGCATGGCGCTATGGGCCTTGGAGCCGGCGATGTCGGCCTCCCACATGCGCTGGTCAACGGGCAGCGACGCGCCAAAAATCTGCGTGAAATCGCTGGGATGGTCCTCAAAGCGGCCACCCCACAAGGCGTCGCTTCCGCCCTCTTGCCCGCAGTCTTGCTGCGCGGCGTTGATATCGTTTTCAGCCATGGAGTTCCTCTCAAGCTGGTCGAATGCATAGACCCTAGATTGTAGCAGGTTGGAGGGTGGCAATTGGCCGTCGCGGCAGCGGCATCGGCCCAAGGCAGGCCGGCGCTACATCCTAAAGAAGTACAGGAAGAAATACTTGATGTTGCCCACGCTCTTGCGCACGTTGGTATAGAAGACGCGATGCAGCTCCTTGCAACATTGCAGATCACTTGCAGACGGGGTCTGCTCCCCATAGGTTACGGCGCAGGCGCTTGCCGTCATCGCGGCAAAGCTCGCTTGGTCTTGCACCCCATCCTCAAAGGCGGCGTAGTCACTAGCATGCTCGCGCGCGTACTCGATTGGCGTGAGCGCAGCTGTGCGTGCGTAGCCAAGCATCCTCAAGCGCTTGTCAAAGAACGACTGATAGCCGATAAGTTGCCTTTGGGGCGGCAGCGCCTCCAAGCGCCTCATGCTCAGGCGGCGCAACAGCATTCGCAAGGCTACGAGCAGGGCGACGATTACCGCAACGCCCAAGGGGATGAGCAGCCACAACGGCAGGTCGAGCAAGTAACGCACCAAGCTGCCCGCCGTGCCATTGGAATCATCATCCGTTCCGTTGTTGGCACCACTTTCTTTGTTCTTGTTCAGGTTCCCATCTTGATCGGAATCTTGCTGCTTTTCATCGGTGACATCAGACTCGTTTTTAGAGGTCTTATCGCTTTCCTCGGTCTTGTTGGACTTCAAGTCGTCGCTGTTCTTATGCTCGACGTTCTTGAACCCGTAAACATGCACTTCCTCTAAGGCATATTCCTCCGTGAAGAGCTTAATCTCCACGGCTGGCGGGTTGAGCGGAGCGATGGCCGCGAACCAGACAGCGCAGGCCGCCGCGACCGCGACCACGCCCAACAGCAACGCAACTAGAGCCGCGCCCACAAAGGACACATCGCCTTTGGCAGGCTTTGGGATAAAGTGCTTGTGACTCGCGCAGATAAGGAACCCAACCGCACCGATGATGAAGGCAATCACCTGCACCCACAGCGAGTTCAAATACAAGAACTGCACAATCACGCAAGTGAAAGCGCCGCCAACAACAAAGAGGATACAGAGCGCCTTCTTGCGCGTGCACAGATACGACAACACTGTCACGAAGAATCCGAGCAAGTACGGAAAGGCCGGGTTATCGTAAGAATCTGCCAGAGGGTTCTGCCCTGCCGCGCCTGCAAAGACGCACATACCCACCACGCAGACGAGCACGATACCCACTCCCCCGCCAACGACCGTGCGCGGGCTGTATGACGCCGCAGTAAGGGCTATGAGCAACACGGCTGGCCACAGCACGATCATCGCGATGCTCTGGCGCGCCTCGTCGGTCGTGTGGAACCCGTAAAGCACCGTCCAGAAAAGCGCCACGGCTGCCACGAGCAAAAGCAACGTCTCTGGAAGGCGGTTTTTCATATGTGCAGCAAAGCTATGCAAAGGAAAGCCCCTCAATCTCGTCGGAGTCGCACAGCTCAACCGTGTGGATGCCGCTTTGCGCCAAGCGCTGGATGATGCCGTTCATCTCAAAGCGCGCCTCGGGCGGGACATCGCTGGGCGTTATGAGCACAACAAGCAGTTGCTTGCCCCTAGAGCGCGCTTCGAGCATCGAGACAACGCATTCCTGTGGCAGATACGATGCCAGGACGACGATGTTGCCGGGGGAATCCTGCCTGTAGGAGAGCTCGTGCAGCTCGTCGGCCACCGCCTTAGGCGACTCGTTAGGGCTGGGAAGAGGCAGCTTGCGCATGAGGTCGCGGTAATCGATGCGCCCTTCATCGCCATAGCGCACACGCTCGCCGTCGCGCCCCTCAAAGGAGAGCTCTGTGCGCAAGTTGTTGTTGAGCGCAAAGTCATGGAAGGACACCGCAGCCTCGACCGAGGTGTCATACAACGTGCGCAGCTCGTCATCGCTCACATCCGGCGCGTGCGTGCTGAGCAATATCTCCATGCCGGGCGTGCCAGATGTCTCATAGAGCTTGGTGTACATCATGCCTATCACACGCGAGGAGAGCTTCCAATGGATGGACTTCATCGGGTCGCCGCGCTTGTACTCGCGCACGCCCATGTAATCCATGCCGTCCTTTTGGAACGGTGTCATGGACTCCTTGGTCTCGTTGAGCTCCAAGGATTGAATGGCCGATCGATCGATGTTAAAGAGCCTGGGTGTTATCTCCACCGTATCAAGGCCCGGTGTTTCCAGCTTGCGCGTAAACAGGCCGATAGGATCGCTTATGGTCGCTTGTGCGATGCCCACTTGGCACTCACCCAAATGGGCAAAGCGCACGGGAAAGTTAAAATCGCGCGTCTTCTTGGGGGCAATGGATATGCTCAGCCAGGTGGTCGCGTCGTCGTTGCCAAAGATATCGGTCACCTTAAACAGCGCGCTCAAGCGCATGCACGGCAGCAACCCGTTGTTCTTGAAGCGCAGCAAGAAATTGATATCCGTGTTGCGCGGGCACGAGGTCATGTTGGACGCCATGCCCATCACCACGAAGCGAGCGGTGATGTTCACGTACAAGAAAAGGATCAACAGCAAGAAGAGATAAGAAAGCACAGGCAAGTAACCCACGGGGTTGTTGACGAACACCGGCGGGATGCACAGCAACACAAGGATGAGCAGGCACACAACAGCTTTGAGTACTGCAGCCCTCTTGCTCATGCCGGCTGGAACAGGGCTTTTAGCCGCGGCATCACGACCGCGCTTGCGCGCGC
>CAYQLX010000010.1:3093-5917 GCA_964418305.1 uncultured Coriobacteriaceae bacterium
CTTGCGCGCGCCCCTGCCATTACCCTTACCTTTGCCCAAAAACGCCATCTACTCCCACGTCCTCTGCTGCAAGGCGATAATCCACACAAAGACAGGAAGGCAGACCAAAGACGCAACGACGCCAATGGGGAAGTTGAACGCAAAGCCATGCGTGTAAAGCACGATGGAGAGCAGATCTGCCACGGCGCGGCAAGCCACAACCATGACGCCACCCACGAGGATGTTGCCCACCGTTTGCTTGCTAAACTCCGCGCCAAAAAACGCACGTGAGACAAACGGCGCCACAAGCGCGACCATGCCCACCATGCCGCTGTGAGCCATGGCGGCGATAACCATGAGGGTGGCCAGCACAAGCGCGATATAGCGGAACCTGTTGCCGCGAATGCCCAGGCCGCGGCTTTCCTCCTCAGAAAAGCTCAGCACGTTCATGCGAAAGCGCATGAAATACACCGGGATGAACGTGACCGCAAACACAACCAGCAACAAGGTGACGGCAAACGACGAAGTGTCCACTGTGAGGACCTCGTTGAGCTGCGTGTACACGATAAACTGGTTATCGGTATAAACGTAGTAGGTGACAAAGAGCACTATCTGCGCCAAGACCTGCGAGACGATGCTGCCCACCAGCAGCATGTCGACGACGGAGAAGTTCCGACTGCCGTTGATGAGGCGGCTCAGCGCCAAAACCACAATCAAAACCAAGATGGCACCGAGGTAAGCAAAGGCGTAGTGGGCCACGATGGCGTTGTACGCCGCGGCGCCAAACTCGTACACAAAAATCAGCAGGCCCATGTTCAAACCGCCGGCAACACCCAGCATGGTGGGCGCGGCAACGGGGTTGCGAAACACGCCTTGGTAAATCATGCCCGCAAGCGTCACGATGATGCCCGTAATAAGCGCCATGAACGTAATGACGACGCGCACCGTTACCTGGTAGTACTGCGGGCAGATGTCCATGATTTGCTCGGTGGTATAAGCCTGCCCCATAACCACGGTCTCAAACGTAGTCTTAAACCACATGGCAAGCGCGTCCACCACTTGGCCGGGCGCATACACCTCGTAGGTGCTGGCACTGATGCACAGCGACGCCAAGAACAAGACGACGAGCGCACAAACCAGCCCGATGACTTTCTTGCGGAAGGTCTTCTTATCCTCGACCCTGCTTTGCGGGTTGAAGAACGACACGTCGCCTTTGTCTGCAGGCGCAAATGCCGGCTCGTTTCGCAAAGCTTCGAAGGATACCCTCATCGTGCCCTTGGCCTTATGTTCGCCAGCGTTATTGCGCATTGGGGATCCTTCGTCTTTGAACGATGGCGGCGATAAAGACCACAGCGCCTACGCATGTGGTAACAAGACCGATGCCGCCCTGGTAATCGGTCAGGCAGGAATAGCCGTAAAAGACAACGAGGACAAACGCCCCGCCCGCAAGGGCAGACGCCGGAAGCAAGTAACGAAAGTCAGGCCCCACGATGCGGCGCACCATGTGCGGGATGAGAAAGCCCACAAACCCAATTGAGCCGCAATAGGCCACCACGATGGCCGTCATCAAAGTGCTCACGGCGATGATGATGCCTCGCAACAACGAGATGCGGATGCCCATCGTCTTTGCCTCGGCCATGCCAAAGGCAAGCGCGTTCATACGCGGAGCACACAGGCACAAGATGACGATGCAAACCAAGATAGGCAGCCCAAAGAAGAGCAGGTCGTAAGTGTTGCCCAAGCTGGAAAGGTCGCCCGTTTGCAGCGAACCCAGAGCAGTGGCGGCAGCTTGCCCACCCGAGGAAACGAGCATAAGACGGTACAAAGTGACGACAGAACCCGCCACAGCAGAGAAAACCTGCCCGGCGATGATAAGCCCAACATTGCTGATCTTTCCCTTGCCGGCAATCTTGGAGATGATCACCGTAAGCGCGACCACAACCAAGGCGCCCACAAGGCTGTAGATAACCCCGGTGCTTTGCGAGAGATAGAAGCTAAAGTCCGTCATCGTCACGCCAGAGCTGCCCGTTTGCGCGGCAATCTGCGCCGCCTGCTCCTCATTGAGCGCGATGTAGCTGCGCGATTCCATGACGGCGCTGGTGTTGTTGACCAAGTAGATAACCATGCCGAGCGACGCACCACTCATGACGCCGAGCGTAGACGGCGTGGCAAGGTCGTTGCGAAAGCACCCTTGATATGCTGCACCGCAGGTGGCAAGCGCTGCGCCCACAAACACAACAAGAGCATAGATGATGATGTGTGAATACGAAAACCCGCCGGTGCTCGCTCCCGTGAGGACCTTGGCCGTCTGCTCGACGTTAGCCTTAAGCGCCGTGCTAAAGCGGCTCAAGAAGGACTCCGCGCTGCTTTGCACAAACAGATCGGTTGGAAGTATGACAACGAGCGCATACACAACGAGCAGCAAAATGAGCAGCATGACCGTGTTGCGAGCGCGCTTATCCATGGCAAAGCGCGCTTTCTCTGCGCTGGGCCCAGAGTAAAGCCCTGCATACGATGAGGTGTCGATCGTGGTTGCGCTTTTGCGCGAGGAGCCGCCGGGAATCAAATCCTCAAGCTGCTCGCCCGTCGAACTCTTTTGCGTTGACGGCACGTTATCCGCAGAGCTTACAGGTGCCTGCGCGCCTGTCGCAGCTTGGCCGCTCTTAAACTCGAGTAATTCCTCGGCGCTAAACAGATCGTCATTGGACGAGCTGGCTCGTTTTTTATTTGCCACGCATGAACTCCAATGACGGGCCAGTGCAAGCGCGCTGGCATGAGCGATAGATACCTGTAAAAGTATAATTCTGCCTTGAGCATAAAGCTACGAGATGCGCGACTATTCTTC
>CAYQLX010000010.1:6017-26287 GCA_964418305.1 uncultured Coriobacteriaceae bacterium
GCTACAAAACCTTGACGCTCTTGCCGCAAAGGGATTTCTTGAGCAGCTTCTTGTAAGCGGCCTTCTTGATAGCGGGCACCTTAACGGTAACAACCTTGGAAGACTTGAACGCATTCTTGAAGCTCTTCATGGTCTTGGAGGCGATAGTCACCGTCTTGACCTTCTTGCATTTGGAAAAGGCCTTGGCTCCTATGCTCGTCACCTTGTAGCTCTTGCCGCTAAAGACAACGCTGGCAGGTACGGTAACAACACTGCTGGTCTTGCAACATCTCACAAGGCTAGCAGCAGAGGCACCACTCGTTTTATAGACCATGCACACCGAGCCAAAGTCATAGCCCCAGTTCGCGCCCATGTAGAGCACGTTTTCTATAGACTCGCAGCCCGAGAACTGCGTCGAGGCCGGATAGGACACATCGCCCTTAAAGACGACCGTCTTGAGCCTCACGCAGTTGGCAAAGGAGTTGCCCTCGAGCAGCGTAATCTTGGGCAAGACGACAGAGCTTAGGACCATGCAGCGCGCAAAGGCGCTTGCCCCGATGGAGCTCATACTCGTACCCAAGAAGTCAACGGCAGCAAGCGAGGAGCAGGAATAGAACGCGCAGGCATTCACCTCATCCAGCGTGCTGGGGAGCGTGACGCTGGTAAGCGAGCTGCAGTTTGCAAATGCGTACAGGCCGATGTACGTGATGCCCTCAGGCAGTGTGACGCTCGTGAGAGCCGTGCAGGCACCATCGGCGCTCTTGCTACCAAAGGCGTAATCACCCACGGATGTGACGGCGTAGGAGATCTTCGAACCACCGGGATTGATAGCTGCAGGAATTACAAAATCGCCAGCAGTCGTCTTGTCCACAGCAAGCGATGCGCCATCGCCCACCTGGACCTCGCCGCCGCCTTGCTCCGTCGGGGCCTTGGAGACGATGTAGTTCACGCCGTTGCACGTGAACTTTGTGCCCCTGGGCATGAGCGCAATTTGGAACTCAGCGCTCACGCTCCCAGAGACCTTGGCGCCCGCAGTGGAGGTCGCCGTGACCTTGACGGTGCCGGTAGAGGTAAGGTCGCTCGTTGCCTGCCAGCTGCCAGAACTCGTCTTACGCTCGTACTGCAACGTGTACTGGTCACTTGATAGCTCGACGCCGCATGCGTTGCTCACCATAGGGTTAAGCTCGACCTCGTTGCCGGTGTACCAGACGGTCTGCGGCACGTTTACCGCGCCATAGGAGAGGTCAGTGGAGTCAACCGGGTACGCGTAGGTTGAATCGGTGAGCGTAGAAAGCGAGTTGCCTATCTCGAAGGCCCAAGCGTCGGTGCCGGCGGGCAGGTTAGGCACCGAGCCCTCGTAAATCACCGTACCCTGCGCATCGGCCTTGCCAAGCGCAGAGGTAATGCTGCTCAAGGCCGTGCCCTTCCTGATGACGGCTTTGCCAACAGGGTTGGCACCGGCTTGAGCATCGGCCTTGTTGGCATAAAACGTCACCTGGTAGTACAGCGTCGGATCGGTTGCCGTAAAGCCGTAGTCCCAAGCAGAGGCGTCGTACACCTCGCTGCCGTTAATGTTGCTCGAGTCCACAACCGGGCGCCAGTTCGTGCTGGGCAAAACCTCTTTGCCCTTGTAGACAACGGTAGTAAGCTTGGCGTCTTTATCGAACATCTCCAAACCGCTGTAGCGGCCCGACGTGGTGCCAATGTTGCCACCAAAGACAATGGTCGTAAGCTCCGGGCACCACGCAAAGGTGTACTGGCCCAAAGCCGCCGTCAAATCCGGCTTAAGCTTGTAGCCCTCGATCTTTGGCACCTCGACTTTAGTGAGCCCGGTGCAGAAGGCAAACATGTAATAGCCCAGATAGGGAATCGAATCCGTCTCGAAGTTGATGGAGGTCAAATCGCGCTGGTTCTCGAACACACCGGAACCCAGGTACGTGATGCCTCCGGGGAATGAAATCGTCTTGAGGCCGCCGTAGGAATCCTCAGAAGTTCCGATGATATTTTCCACTTCCTTGCCCAAGACGGCGTCCTCTGCCGCCTCCTCGTTATGGACAGGAAGCTCTTGCTCAAAGCAACCTGCCCCGATGGATGTGAGATTTGTGCCCTCCTCGCACTTGAAGTACGTAAAGGAGTAGCAGCTCATAAAGGCCTTCTCTGAGATGGTCTTGAGCGATTTTGGGAAGGTAAAGGCCTTGAGGGCGTAGCAACGGTAGAAGGCGTTCGAGCCAATGAGCTCAATCTGAGTATCGGCGGGGAAGGTGACCGTAGTGAGGCCAGAGTAGACGGCGTTCTTCTTCTCGCCCGTCATGGTTCCGCATTCTGCAAACGCATACGCGCCAATGGTCTTGACGGTGGCAGGGAAGCTCACGCTCCTCAAGCCACTGCAGCGGAAGAACGCATAAGTGCTCACTCCGCTCACGGTGTATTCTTTGGAGCCGTCGCTCACCGTAGCAGGGATGACGACGTCTTTCACGCTCGTATCCACCAAGGCGACCTTATCCGTCGCGCCCGTGCCAACGTAGGCAGTACCGTCGGCCTGCACCTTGTACGTGAGGTTACCCGCAGTAAAAGTGGAAGCATCTGCATAGGCGGCCTGCACGGCCCCGGCAAACGCTAGAGCAAAGGCAAGCAAGAAGAGCCATACCAAAGCTTTGAGTTGTCTGATGCGCGTCATACCTCAGTCTCCTTTATGCGTAGTCGCCGTTCAAAATCTTATCCAGCTCTGCCTGTGTAGGCTCATAACCGTAGAACTCGCTGTAGAAATCCTTAATCTTCTCTTTGAGCTCTTTCTCGCTGTAACCGTAGTATTTGCTTGCCACCCACAAAGACTCCAAGCAGGACTCCATGCTGCCGTCGGTCCAAGACGAGGCCATGCCACTGGGGTTGACCAAGATTTTGTACGTGACGTCCTTGCCGTCTTTGTCTTTGCCCACAGAGAAGGAATGCAGCAGCGTGCCGCTAATCCTGTAGCCGTAACCACTGGTGGAGGCTGTGCCGCCATTTTGATAGGTGCACATGCTGTAGAGCCCTTGGCTTTTTTTGCGTGCAGCCGTGAGTTTGCTTTTAATCTTGCTTGTCTTAACGATGACTGTGTTGAAGTCACTCGAGCCAAGGTAATGAATAGAGTTGTCGTCTGTGGAGGCCACCGCATCGTAGCCGTTACTCAAAACAGAGTTGCCACCGTTGAAGGTACCGCCGTTGTTGCCTTGCTTGATTGACGAGCTCAGGTTAGACCATGTGTAGCGGACCTCGTTCTCGTTGTACGTGAGGAAGAGCCTGTAGCCTTTCTCTGGCTCGACCAGCCCGTAGACAGCCGCATTGTTGAGCACGCCGCCGCAGCCCATGTAGTAGGAAAGCGGGCTCGATTTCCAACCTATCTTGGTATAGGCAACGCCTGTCTCCTTGAAGAGAGTCTTGCCTTGGAAGGAGGCGGTCACAGTCGCGTTGTCATCCCAACCGGCGATATAGACGGTCCAATATGACGGCGTCATCGTACCCGTCGTCGTTGTGGTGCCGTCCACGTTATCAAAATCGGTCTCACCGTAGCTCACGACTTTGCCACCGTGAGTGTCCTTGGCGGTTTTGAGGATGCTGCTTGCGGCCTTAGAGTAATCCGTGGCCTTCTGGACAGAGGCATTGTTCGTCGCTTTGGTAAAGAGCTTGCCCACTGCCTTCACGGCAAGCTTGATGTTGGAGTCACTGTTAAAGGCAGGCAGAACGATGACCTGGATGCCCTTGGACGTGAGCCTATCTTGGTTTTTCTTCGAGAGCGTGTTGGTGCCACTCACAGTAAGCACGGCATCGGGTTTGAGCTTGATGATGCTGTCGATGTCTACATCCTTTGACGAGGTGCCATTGTTCTTCCAACAGACTTTGGCGTCTTTGAGCCCCTTGGAGGCAAGCACCTTCAAGCTCTGCGTGCCGTTTCTGAGCTTGCTGTCGCAGCCCACCAAATGGCCCTCGCCTGCAACGGAAAGAACGGCTATGGCGGCGTTGTCCACAGCGCAAACCGTGTCCACATCCTCTGGCAAATCACTTACATCGCCATATTGCGAGTAATGAACCTTACTATCGTCACCTTTGACATCTTCCTCATCAGCCTCGGCGCCGTTATCGCTTTTGTCGTCGGTTCTTTTTGACTTCTTGCTTTTCTTGCTATTTGAGGTGCCTTTTTCCTTGCTGTCTTTATCGACGCCCTCTGTCTCATTTGCGTTATCGCTATCTTGCGCCTTGGGCGCCTTGGAGCTTTCGTCGTCGGCTTTGCCCTTCTTGACGTCCTTGGCTTTCTTGTTGGTATTGCCCTTGGTGTCCAAAGAAGGGAGGTCTTCGACAACCTTCTCTATGTCTTCTGCACTCATGTTGTACTTGACCTGAGCGTCCTCGATGCTCAAGTCTGCCTTAGCGTCATAGACGTACTTCTTTTGCGGGTTGTTGTAATCAACGTTATCGCTTTCTTGGTTAACGACCTTATTGACGAGCACATCGCTTTCCAAGCAGCCCGTCAAACACGAGCTGGCAACGATGACAGCCACAAGGCATTTGGGCATGACGCGCCCGCGCGTTGAGATATGGGACTGCTTTGGGTCGTTCTTTTTCAAAACAGCGGGCTCCATTCTGTTCATCAAGTTAAGGCAAAATGAATCGTCTTTTAGCAAAGAATAAAGGTTGTGTAGGCACAACCAGCCTATATACTCTAATAAGTATATGTTTACTGAAGAACAGTAAACATAGTGCATGGGAGTTTTTCTCTATTGTCGTTTGGAAAGGGAGAGTTTTATGCGAGTTAAGAGCATGACAACTGCCAAGCGCGTGGGCGCCGGTTTGGCCAGCACGGTTTTGATTGCGGCATTGACCGCAGCAACCGCAGGCAGCGCATATGGCAGCATTGGCAGCATGACCGAGTTCTCTGCACCCACGAAGGCAACCACGATCGATAAGAACCTCATCACCATCGGTTCGAACTGGACCGGCTACGGTGAGATTTTGGGTTTGACCTCTATCAACGGCGACGGCAGCCAGACCTTGGCCGATATCTCCAAAGGTGGCGGCGGCTTTGGCAACCTGCCTTGGGGCCTTATCGCCTCCGATATGAACCAGAACCCCTCGCCCTACCAGTACAACTCGTACTACAACCTGTATGCTGCCTCCACCGGCAAGACAATGGAGGGCGCATCCACCACGTCTGTGAGCGCCACAGGCAAGCCCGACGTCGCTGACTCCACCCTCGTGGCCGAGCTCGGCAACGTCTCCAAGATGATCTCCAAGCGCCCCGACATCCTGATGGGTTGCGATGCCAACCGCCATGCCGTTGGCGGCTCCATCGTCCTCAAGAGCACCGGCAAGGCAGTCTCTGTTGCCAAGTCCTCCTTGGCAACTAACCCCGCTTACAGCCCGCAGATCGAGACTGTTCACAACATGAAGACGACCAGCGCCAACAACTACCAAACAGGCGATGAGAGCTACGATCCGTACTTGGTGGAAAACGCTTCCTTCTACGGTGACCAGATTGACACGGGTGAGGGCAAGTACACCGTCGACGCCTACAGCCTCTACACCATCATCCCCAGCATGTACCGTTTGGCCGTCGCCGCACAGGGCGTCACCGCCGACAACCCCGCAAAGCACAACCGCTACAGCGAGGACGCGATGACCATCGCCCAGAAGTACGAGGCATATGCCAAGGGCCTGCAGGATTACGTGCTCAAGAAGCTCAATGACGGCACCATCACCAAGAAGTCCGTCGCAGTCGTTGTCTCTGGCGGCATCGATACAGAGACAAACGTCGCCAGCTGCTACAGGTCCACGAAGGACGGCTCCGTCGAGGCTGCTGCTACTAGCGATCAGGGCGGCTCGAACCTCTCGCGTTCCATGGAGATGATCGAGAACACCACCACCAACGTGGCTGGCACCTGGGATGAAACCGCCGATGGCGCTACCGCCAAACTGCAGGCTTCCGAGCTGATGAAGGCCGACGTCATCATCCTCAACAACAGCTCCGACAAAGAGAAGCTCGTCACCTTGCTCGAGGCTGCCGGCTACAAGGACAGCAGCAAGTACCCCAAGATCTTTGCTAACGGCGTGAGTGGCAACGGTGCCGCCAGTGCTGTCCGCGGCTGGTCCCCCGAGGTCATGCAATCCGTAGGCGTCTACATGGGCTACATCTACCCCGAGGTCATCAACCCGGTCTACGCGCTGGCGTACTACTACACCGAGTTCTACCACGTCAAGACCGACACCACCACGCTCTCCAACGCGATGGGCATGTACATCAATGACATGGACCTTCCCGATGGCGTGACCTCCTCTTTGGACGGCTACAAGAAGTCCACGGTTCAGGGTTGGATTGACGAGGGCATCGCGTACTACACCACCCACCAGAAGACCATCGACAGCACGCGCTCCAAGCTGGCCATGTCCACGTATTACAAGCTGCCCAGCAAGCAGAGCATCACCATCAAGACCTCTACGCTTAAGATTAAGCGTGGTAAGACTGCCACCATCAAGGTGAAGGGTGCCAAGACCACTGCCTCCTTCAAGACGGCCAAGGCCGCCAAGGGCAAGATTAAGGTGAGCACCAAGGGCAAGGTCTCCGTTGCCAAGAAGTGCAAGACCGGCACCTACAAGGTTAAGGTCAAGGTCAACGCTTCTGTGAGCAGCAAGTACCTGTCCGGTAGCAAGAGCAAGACCATCAAGGTCGTGGTCAAGTAAGCTTTTAGCTTTAGGCTCAAGCAATCGCACTAGCAAGCCCCGCAAGCTTTAGATGCTTGCGGGGCTTCTTTTTGCTGCGAGGTTCGACGTGCACGCAGCGACATCAGCCGTCGCGGTAGCGGCATCGGCAACAGCTGCCTACCAGGCGATGCCGTCGCCGTAGCTGGCACGCGGCTCGACGTATATGCGGCGAATCATCCGCAATGCCTCGTCCTCGCCATAGAGGGCGACCATCCCCAGCAGGTACTCTAAAAACTCGAAGGTCTGCGGATGCATGAGCGCCTTGGAGTAGGCCTCCTGCTTGATGAAGAAGTTGAGGGCGCTTTCCTGCGTGTACGCGCTGCCTTGGTAGACCTTGCACGCGGCGATGCGGTCACACAGCATCTCGATCACATAGCGCGTGGGCATGGGTTTGCCCGTGCAGCGCAAGTCCCCGTGCCCAGCGATATCTACCCAGTACTCAAAGTGATGCTTGTTGCGTCCCTTGTGATGCAGCCATGCCGTGCTAAAGCCAATGGCGCGGCGCTCGGCATCGTTGGGACTGCGCGTCCCTTGGAAGTAGCGCGCACCTATTGCGAGTTCCGTCGGGCTGTACTTCGAAAGGTCATGCGCGATGCCCTGCGCATACAGCCCCACCTTAAAACACAACTCTCCCACAATGAGCTTGTGGCGCGTGATGGTCTTAAGGTGCGCTAAGGCCTTGGTGAGCGTGAGCGCGCTATCGATGATTTGCGTGGTATGAGTTGCTGCGTTTTCCATGCCACTCATTATACGTTCCGCGCTCAACACGCCTGTAGGCATGATCGACAACAGCAGTCTAAAAGCACCGTTAAGTAATTAAAAACCCCAGCAGACAACTGCTTTTCAGTTTGTATAATTACCTACTGGCTTTCATTGTCCTCTGCAAAGGACAAAGCCTATCGGGCCAAAGAGGGATGGCTCCTCATAAAGAGTTAACAGGCGCGCGAGCACCTGCATAAAACATGGAAAGAAGAGGCAGCCATGGGCATCAAGATGCCGCGAGTTCACATCGAGTTCGAAGAAGACGAAAGCTACGCTATCGGAAAGATTTCCATCGGTTTCGTACTTGGCTTCGCACTGCGCTTGTTCTGGCCGTTTCTCACCATCTTGGGCGCGTACACCTTTGCCAATCAAAGCGTCGTCCAATATGCCGACGAGTTAAACCTTACGTCGGTAGGCGCATTCGCTTGCACCATGCTCGCCTACGGAATCTTTCTCAAACAACTGCGCATGCTCTTTTCCACGTCCAAGAAACGCGACGCCAATCGCTTTTTTGCTGCGGTGATCATGGTCTTGGGAGTGTTTCTCATCATCGTCGCAAACGCCTTTCCCGTTATAGCTTTGCCAGCACTCATCATCGCTGGAATCCTTACCGGCATGGGCAGCGCCATGCTCATGATGAGCTACGGCGTCTCGGCCAGTATCTGTGACGCGGCAACGGTCGCCCTCAGCGCGGCGCTGTCGTTCTTTATCGCAATGTTGTTGTTCGCCATAGTCGCATGCACCTGCCAGGACAAGCCCATCTTGTGCTGCATCCTGGCCGCAGTCTGTCCGTTCATCGAATGGCTTTGTCTACATGAGAGCTCCAAATCCCTCATCGACCGCCTGCGCTTCCTCAACATCACCGTCCCAGTGCGTTTGCCGTTGATCGGCATCCATATCATCCTACCCTGCTTCATGTTGGGCGTGGCATTGGCCTTATGCCGTTTGCTTATGATGGATTTGAGCTTAGGCGGCAACTTCTATATGGCGAGCTCCGTGGTTCAAGGCGCTGTGGTCGCGTTTGTGTGCATCGCAGCCGCTGTGCTAACGCAACGCCATATCAGCCGCTTTATGTGGCGCGTGCTCACTCCGCTCATCGCCGCAGGCTTGCTTATTCTGACGATTATCGACCTCAAATCCACCCCTTACGATGCTCTGCTGTTCACCTTCTTCTACATCCTCATTGCTTGCTCGGTGTGGGTATCCTTGGCCGACATCTCGCAGCGCTATCGAATCAGCGCTTTTACCGTGTTCGGTTTTGGCTACGGCGGACTGCTTTTGGGCGAAACCCTCGCCTTTGCCGTCGAGGCATACAACAAAGAGCTGGCCAACGTCTTCATCGATACTCCGCACGTCACAGCCCTACTCTTCTTCTTAATCATCACCGGCCTCGTGCTCCTGCCGCGCGATTCAGAGGTCAGAAAGACGCTCATTAAAGACTATCCCCTCCCCGCTATCACCTCAAAAGAGGTCGAAGAGGATTTGCTTTTGGGCGCAGACGAGTCCGAGCAAAAAGACACTGAAGACGAGCAGACTCATGACGCGCAAGCGCCTAAGGATGCCGCAGTAGTCAAGCAGCCCGAAGACAAAAACCCAATTGAAGAGAAGAGCGCAGTTGTTGTTCATGATAATGACGAGTCGAACCACTACGGCAAGCTCGGCCGCTACAAGCGCAAGTGCGCCGTGGTTGCAGACACCTACTTGCTTTCACGAAAAGAGACCGAGGTGCTCTTCCTACTGGCAAAGGGCCGCAACGCCGCCGCCATCCAAGAAGCGCTCTACATCGCGCCCGGCACAGCCAACACGCACATGCGCCATATCTACCGCAAGCTAAACGTACACTCGCAGCAAGAGCTCATCGAGCTGGTAGAGAGCATAGAGATAGAAGACGCGCAAGACTAAAGGCGCGGCTATTACTCAAAGATGGCGGTCTGCATCAGCCAATCGTGAGCTTTGAGTCGCCCTGCCATCTGCAGCACCATGGGCCAAGTCCCGTTGCTCTTAAAGTACTGCCTCGCCTCTTGAAGGCGCCCGGGTGCGAGCTCTTGAAGTGCACGCTCGATGTCTTCGTCCTCAATGGGTTGGTTCAGATGCTCAAACAGCGCATCGAGCGCGCAGCCCTGACGCAGGGCATCACGCGCCTGCGACATGAGCGACATCTGAAACTTGCGCTCGTCAAGCCCTTCGCGCTCCAGATACTGCCTCAAGCTCATGTTCTGCATCTCGAGGTTGCGGCGCAGCGACGCAAGGATATCGCGCGACATGCGCTCTATGAGCACGTCGGGGATGGCATCGGTCATGCGGCTGGCCAGCTCGGCATCGGCAGCAGCCTCGCGGCCTTGCTCGTTTTCCACGCCCAAACGCGCGCGCAGAGTATTGCGCACATTCTCACGAAACTCATCGACCGTGGTGCCCGAGTCGCTCAGTGCCTCGCAGACAAAGCGATCGCTTAGCTCGGGGACAACCTTAATGCGAACGTCGCGCAGACGCAGCTGCACATCAAAGGCGTCTACCTGCCCGTCTGCTGCATCTTGGCGCGGCGCCGTGAAGGAAAACTCGCGCTCGTCGCCTATCTCCATGCCCTTCACATTGTCGATAAAGGCATCTGGCATCTTGCCGAAAGACAGCTCGATGCTCATATGCTGGCCGGAAAGCCCCTCCTCATGCTGGCCGTTGAGCTTGGTCTCCATATCGACCAAGATAAAATCGCCGGGTTGCACGGTGCGCTCGGGGCGCTGCCAATGCGCATGCTGCTCCAGCACCTGCTGTATGTACGTCTCCACCAACTGCTCGTCGAGCTGTTGGTCGTTCACCTTGACATGAACCGGCTCGTAGGAAGAAAGCTCAAAGCTAGGTTGAAGCACGTACGCGACATCCACGTTAAGATCGCCGTCGTCGAATATCTCGTCGATGGAGTTGCGTTTGAACTCCGGCTCAAACATAGTCTTGGCGTTCGTGCTGGCCTGTGCATTGCCGGCAACTGCGCTCGAGACAAACATCGTGACGCTTTCTTTGACGCGATCAATACCCATGCGCTCCTCGAGCTTGGCACGGATGTCATCGCCTTTAGCAATCTCAATGCCCGCTTCGCGCGCAATGCCGCTTAGGGCCTCGTCAACCAAACGCACACGGTCGTCGTTAGGCACCTTAACCCTGGCGCTCAACACGTTGCCGTCGTGCGTCTTGTGAATGCTTGTCACTTCGATGCTCATCGTTGCCTCTCCCCTGTACTTGCTTTGTGCCGCACAACGCGGCAGTCGCGCTTTAACGCTCGTAAACCTGCGTGCCGTTGGTGTAGGTCTTTGCCATGTCCTTGATGGTATGCGGACCGCTGCGCACAACATCGAGCGGCTTCATCACGTAATGGTCCGTAAGGCCCTCGAGCATGTCCTTAGCCCTTACCTCATCGGTAACCGTAATGGCCTTGCCCATGCAGATGCTCTCGCACAGACGGCACTTGATGCAATCGCCCGCATAATGCTCGACGCCAAAGGTGCCGTCCTCGTCGTCAAAGCGGCTCAACGCGCCCGTTGGGCAAAAGACACTGCACATGCGGCAGGAATGGCACTTGTCCATATCTATAACCACATGCCCCCACAAACGCGTGCTCAAAACGGAGTCATCCGGCTCGCCCAAAGAGGCCAGCGCGTCGAGCAGGCGCTCGCGGCGGTCGGGAACAAAGTGCGGCAGCGTGCCGTCTTCCATGACCTTCACGTACGTGGCTTGCTTTTTGGGTTCATCACTTACCGCAGTGTTGGGGATGATTACGCGCTCGCTCGCATGGGCCACTGCCTCTTCATCTGCCTCCCACGGAAGCTCGTCTTCAACCGTACAGGGCACGCTTGTGTTCCACGCTTTGAGCAGCTTACTGCGCGTGGATAAAACCTCGTTGAGCATCTCGCGCCCCGTATGGTGCGGGCAAGTATCGCATGGGCCATGGACAAGCTTGACGGCATGCCCTTGCGCTGCCAAGCCAACGAGCAGCGACTCCTCCACACGACCAAGGCATTCGACACGCGCGGCGGATGTACCGCCGTCGCCAAAGCCATGCTCATCCAGATAGGTGCCGCAGGCGATGCAAACATCACCATCGTGCTCGGCCGCAACCTCAAGACAGCGGTCCTCGAGCTCGGCATCGTTGGGATGATGCGCCTCCAGGCAGCACGTGGGGCATACCGTGGCGCAGGTGCCGCACCCTATGCAGCGGCTCGTATCAATATGCAGCTCGGTACCGTCGTACGTGATGCAACCCGACGTGCACACGCCGGCGCAGCGCAAGCAATCCGCATGGCAGTTGCGCACGAGTACACATCGCTCGTAATGGACGGTGATATAGGACCCATCCAACGCAGTCACCTTGTTGATCATGTTCTGCTCGTTTGGCATGCGCGTCTCCCTTCGCCAGCACAAAAAATGCGAATAGCGCTCTCTCCAACAGCGCTGCAAGCATCATACGGACTGGTTTCATATGGCAAATAATAGAGCGGATATTATTTGCCATATGAAAGGCTTCCTAGACTGTCTCAAGCAGGGGAAACAGACGTGAAGGAGGCCTTATATGGCTATAATCCGACCAAACCTCGTCCTTATTCTCGACATCGATGAAGAGTTCGCCACAAAGGCGACCAAGGACGAAATCAAGCGCAATTACACACATATCGGCTCTCCCATCATTCGCTCTCACGAGCACGAAGAAGAGCCCCAAAACAACGCAACGCTAATGGTTGACTTTGGCGTGCGCGACTACCTCCACTCCAATGTGGAAAACGCTGATCAGCTCTGGGACGAAGTCGTCGAGCAGTGGATTGGTAACATGCTCCACAAAGTGGGCAATAACATGAAGGTCTTTAACGACCGCCAGCGCAAAATCAGAATGCCCGAGCTCATCTTCAGCCGCATGGACATCGTCTTGGGCGACGACGAGCTCACCATCGGCTTGCACACAGATCCGTTAAGCTTCATCGAAAAACACCTCAAGACGCAGGTGAGCACTGTACGCAAGCTTTACAACGACGGCACCTTCAAAGACGTCGTGCGCGTGAACATCCCCTCCACAGCTTCTTATGACGAGCAAAAAGACGCCGCTTGGGAGACCTGGAGTGCCGAGCACCCCGAGCCGGAGGAACCAGAAGAGGCAGAAGAGCCCATCGAGGAATCCGCAAACAACCACGGCGTTGTGCCTGACTACGACGACGAGGCCTACGAAGCATGGCTCGAGGCCGACAAAGAGGCCAAGAGCTACGAGAACACCGCCGTGCCTCCCACAGACAGCGACGCCTTGCCGCGTCCCGAGCGCCCCGAGGAGCCAGAAGAGCCCGAGCAGTTTGACTTTGACGTGGACTACAGCTTGTGGCAGGTGTTCTACGCAGACGGCACAGACCGCATCTACGACTCTTCTACCGGCGCGTTTGCTTAAGGGACAGACCATGCAAAGCACACAGGACACGCCAAAGGCCGTGCTGGTCAAGTGGAAGACGCCTGAGGACGAGCTGGTAAACATCGCGCGCATCATCGAGAAGTTCAAACGCCGCCGCTCTGACAAACCCATCAGGATTTGCATCGGCGTACCCAACAACGCTTGGGCATCTCAAGCAGCGCGCTCGCTGCAGATGCTCGATATAGCTGCCGTACCCTACATGCCCGTAAGGCGCCTCGAACCGCAAACCAAGGCCGCACTCGCTGCCATGGACTTTTTGGCCAAGCAAGACGAAGAGTCGCGCGCGGCGTTGATGGCTTATGGCAAATCTGCGAAAGATTGCGACAAACTGCTCGAGCAATACGGCAACGCACACGGCTTTGCCCTACTGCGCGCCACCGGCATGAAAGACGCCAAGCAGCTCCATCACATGATGACCTTGATCGATGGAGATGAAAACGCAGCAACCATAAGCCGTATGGCACGCGAGCAGCTTGAGCACCCGCAAGCACGCGAGGACAGCGATGAGGTCATCATCATGGACTACCGCGCTATCAACGGCACCTTCGATCATCTTATCTTAGTCGGCTGTGTGGACGGCATGATGGGAGACTCTGCCAAGCCAGCAGACGACCAGGCGCTGGCCGCGTTTCAAAACGCACACAAGCACGCAACGAGAGACTTCATCGTCTCTTACTTCACGCGCATCGACAAAGCAGTAGCAGACCAAGCGCGCATCAACTACACGCGCACAAAAACTGAAAACGGCACCCTGCTTGCCATGAGCAAGCCAACGCCGTTTCTGGCAATGGAAGCCTCCATGCGCCCGAGCACGATGAGCGGGCAAGCGCTTTTGCGCTCGTATGGGATCAACTAACGCTAAGAGAGGGGTAGACAGTGAGCAAACCAAAAGATTTGGACGGGTTCAAATTCGAATTCGACCCGGGATATGACATCTTCGGCGATGCCATCGAAGGCACCGAGGGCGACGGCTACACCGATATGGACTCGGTCCCCGGAGCAGACCCGGGAGTGTTCCTCCCCAACACAGAGGGCCGCACCGAGTTTCTCCCGCCCGATCCGGACAGAGTTCCCACTATCGACCAAGCAGTGAAGCAAAATACGCCCGAGTACGCGTCGCGTCCGGCCATCGAGCGTACCAAGGAACTCTTTGGCTACATGTACCCGCATCGCATGTCGCTATACGCGATTCTCGAGGCCGCACAGCAGCCAATCAGCAACGACGCGATGGAAGAAGTCATCAAGGAGATACAGCAGCGCAAGTTCTCCGTCTACGCGCCAACCAACCTGTGCACCATGCTCGAGACCGCCGGCGCTCTTCAAAGCGTCACAGAAGAAGGCGAGCCATACGAGCGCACTGCTGGCGTACCGGACATCGTCGTGGAAGACGGCGAGGAGTACTACGTACCCACCTCGCCTGCTCCCATCTACTGGCTGGCCACAGAGGCCGGAACCCAGATGCTCAACGAGCGCGACCCAGAGGCCAAGCTCAAAAGGCAGCTTGAAGGCGACAAGAAGTACTGGAGTATCTACAAGCGCGTCATGCGCATGGCCAGCGCGGATGACGGCGTGAGCATGCCCGAGCTGTCTGTCGCCGTGGACAAGGACCCGCTCATCTCAAAGCCGCAGCGCATCTACTTTGTGCAGCACTTTGTAGAGCTGCTTGAACGCTGCGAAGCCATCGCATGGAACGGCAAGAAATGGAAGCTGACCGAGCTCGGCATGAAGGCGTATCAGGAGGACTTCGCCGATGTGGCCGAGACCGAGTTCCAACCCGACCCCGACGCCAAGATTGCGGTTTCCACCGAAACCCAAGGCGTCAGATGGTAAGGAGGCACCGATGACTGGCAAAAAGCAAATGACAGACGAAGAAAAGCAGCAAAAGCACCAAGAAAACCTCGAGCAGTTCTCGCTGGTCTGCAAGCAACGCTCCAAGACATACGGCTGGATCTCGCGCCTGTACCGCAAGGAGGTAGACGAGGAACTGCTCAACCAGATGCACGACATGCACTACCGCGTAGCCACCGGCAACGCGAAAGTCGATGAGGCCCACAGGCTCATCGCCACATATCTGAGCGGCATCTGGAGCAACACGCTCACCGAGCTCGCGGCCGATTACATGCGCGTCTTCTTTGGACACGGCTACGACGGCCACGCCGCCGCCTATCCCTTCGAAAGCGTCTACTCCAGCGAGCGCCGCCTGCTCATGCAGGACGCCCGCGACGAGGTCCTGGCGCTCTACCGTGCCGCCGGCTTGGAAAAGCAGGAGAGCTGGAAAGAGGGCGAGGATCACATGGCGCTCGAGCTCGAGTACATGCAGATTCTGGCTCAGCGCACCGCCGACGCCATCGACGAGGGCGACGAGCCTAAAGCCGTGCGTCTCGTGAAGAGCCAGAAGAGCTTCTTGGAGGATCACTTGGGCGGCTGGGCGCCGCTGCTCTCCGAGCAGATGGTGCACTTTGCGCTCACGGATTTCTACAAAGGCTTGGCCTACCTCACGGAGGGCTTCATCGAAACCGACTACGAGCTCTTGAAGGACCTGATTTCGTAAGGCTTACAAGGGTTGTCGATAGTACTTGTCAAGAGATTGAGAGGAAACAGGGAGTATGGAAGACCAGGAGGAGAAAAAGACCCTGGGCATGTCCCGGCGCTCGTTCGCGCTGGGCACCGGCGGCGCCTGCGCGTTGCTTGCCATGGGTGGTCTCAAGTTCGTCCCCGCAGAGGCATGCGTGCGTCCGCCAGGCGGCCAAGACGAGGATCATCTCGTCAGTGCGTGCATCCGCTGCGAGCGCTGCATCGAGTCTTGCCCCAAGGGCGCGCTTGTGCCAGCACATCTGGAAAAGGGCATCTTGGGCGTGCGTCTACCAACCGTGAACTTCGACCGCGGCTGGTGCGACTTTTGCACAGAGTCCAACAACGGCGAGCCGCTATGCGTCAAAAGCTGCCCGACACATGCACTGCGCTTGAACGCCGATGCAACGGTGAGCAACACCATCTTAGGCAAGGCAGTCATGAAGAAGGACTGGTGCCTTGCTTGGGGCAAGTACAACGGCTGCAAGTTCTGCTACGACGCCTGCCCCTACGGCGCTATCTCGCTTGATGAATACGACAGGCCCGTCATCGACCGAAGCAAATGTAACGGCTGCGGCGCATGCCAAAACGCATGTGTCTCGCTCGAGGAAGCTTCCATCTCTGAGGGCGCGGACACGCGAGCAATCATCGTCGTGCCCGAAAGCGAAGTAAGCAACTACGAGGAGTGAGGTAGACGATGTCTAGGAAACTGAGGGTCATCATCCCTATCGCCATTCTCGTTCTTGCGGGTATTGGCTATGTTCTGCACACCGGCTTTGGCAGCATAAGCGCCATCGGCTGGTCGAGTATCTCGGTTTTGTGCCCGATCGGTGCATTGGGCACTATGATTGCCAGCAAAACCATGGTGCCGCGCGCCGTGGTGTCGCTGGTCATCGCCATCATCGGCATTATCTTGCTGGGCAGGGCGTTTTGCGCTTGGGCCTGCCCCGTGCCGCTGTGGAAGCGCTGGCGCACCGCGCTTTCCCCAAAGAAAAAGGGTGGCAAGGCTGTCAAAGAGCCCGCATGCAAACCCGGCGAGGAGCCTTCCAACTCGCGCAACATCGTGCTCGGCGGCGCGTTGCTGTCCGCAGCTGTGTTCGGGTTCCCGGTGTTTTGTCTCATCTGCCCGGTGGGCCTTTCCTTCGCGATTGTCTTCGTTCTCATCGCGTTGTTTGGCTCCGGCGACGTGACATGGTCTGTCATCGTGATCCCGGTGCTCATCATCCTCGAGGTGGTCGTGTTCCGCAAATGGTGCAGCCATATCTGCCCCATCAGCGCGCTCATGAGCCTCGTAGGCAAGCTCAACCGCACGTTCCGCCCCAAGGCAGACACCAACCTGTGCCTTGAGAAGACCGGCGCATCATGCGGCCGCTGCAAGCAAGTATGCGAGGTAGGCATCGACCCACGCCATCCGGAAAAAGGCGCCAATTGGTCCGAGTGCACCAAGTGCCGCGAGTGCGTCATCGCCTGCCCTGCCACGGCCATCACCATGCCCTTCCTTCCCAAGAAGACAGAAGAAGCCGCAGAAGAGGTCGCAGCTAATTCTGCCGAGAAATAACGGCCTTGCGCTGCGCTTGAGGGATTCTTCCCTTAAGCGCAGCGCCCCCACTACAGCCTTCAGCAGGCTGAGGGTTGCAGCGGGGTGGCCAGGGCGGTTGTTTCCCCTAAACTTGCGCTGTCCTGGCCGCTTCCTTTCCCACAACGAATTCACGCGACAAGTACGCGAGGAGACGAGCATGTACGATTACCGCTTTGCAGGAAACGCGCGCTGCTTTTTAGGTGGCCCGCAAACGGGAAAGACCACGCAGCTGATCGAGGAACTGCGTGCGCTTGCTGGCAAAGACGGCTCCACGCTCGTGTGCTGCGCCACGCAGCATATGGCCGATGCCTTCAAGATGCAGGCCGCTGCCGCAGGAATCGACATAGATAACAACATTGAGTTCACAACGGCAGCCCATGTGGCTACTCTCATCATCGCTACGCCCCAGGCGCAAGAGGCAACGGGCCGCAAAAGCCATGTCCTATGCGAATACGAAGAGCGCGTCCTGCTCGAGGATATGCGCACAAGCTCCATGAAGGGCAAGCGCCTCAAGGAGATGCTGGGGTTTTTCTACCGGCAGTTCAGCGAGCTGCACACACCAGAAGAGTGGGATTCGACCGTCGAGGAGGAGTACATCCTCAATCTACTGCGCTCCAACCTCGATTTCACCGGCGGCGTACTTCGTTATGAGCTTGCAGGAGTAGCGCTGCAGGCACTTGAGGGCAGCCTCGATCTCAAGGAGCGCTTTAGCTGGGATAACGTCATCGTCGACGACTATGCGCTACTAAGCCGCGGCATGCAGATTCTTGTTGCCGCGCTTGCCACAAAACAGCTAGTCATCGCCTCCGACGTGCTCGGCGCGCGCACAGCCCCGCTTCCCTTCCCGTACCTCGAAGGCATACAAGAGCTCATCGACGCTAATCCTGCCGCGCATGTCACTCAGCTTACCAAGAGCAACCAGCCCGCGCAGATCGTAGACGCGCTTGGACACTTGCGTGCAGATGCAAGCATCGCGCCAGAGCGTTCTTTAATCATCGATGCCGCACAAGCGCGAGAGGACGCGCTCACACTTCATGTCGCAGACGACATGGGCGGAGAACTGCGTGTAATAGCACAAAGCGTTACAGAGGCACAAGAGCGCGATGAGAGCATCGCCGTCGTTGGGACCAACAACATCTGGCGCTCCAACGTCGTGCACGCCCTCGAACAGCTGGAGATAGCTGTGCAGCTACCCAGCAAGAAGGTTTCCGTCAAAGACTTTGGAGACGAGCGACAGGCTGCACGTGTGCGCAAAAACGCCTTAGAGCAGCTGCGAGCCAACCCACGCGACGGCGTTGCGTGGAGGAGCATCTTCGCAGCAGGCGACTACGTTGCACGCAGCGTTGGCATAACGCAGCTCAAAGAGCTGGCACACACTCTTGGAGCAGGAATGCTCGACACGCTCGATAGCATTGTCTGCGGCAAGATAGAGCTCGACGAGGAGCACAAAGCGCTTCAAGAAGTTGCCGATATCTACAAGCAGACGCTGGCGGAGCTCGATGCAAGCGCATCTAAGGGCGTCAAATCCACGAGCGACTCTAAAGACGCAGCTCAAAACAGCAACGCCGTGCTCGTATGCCGCCCGGAGGAACTCTTTGGGTTGCATGTGGATCACATCGTCTTTGGCGGCTTTGTGGATGGGCTCATCCCCAAGCGCGATTACTTTGACACCGCCAAGGTTGTCGGCGCTCGCAAAGAACGCATGCGCGCCCAGGACGTCGAGACAGTTCACTTGGTCTTGAGCAGAGCATGCAAGAGCATTGCGTTCACTGCGTTTGCGCAAGCCAGCCTGCCTGTTGCCGAGCGCTTAGGGCTGCGTATCGACCGCATCCGCTTCAAGGAAGGCATGCGCGTCTGCAGTCTCCACCCCAGCAGCCTATGCGCTGATATGGGGATCGCGCCGCAAGAAGACAACGAATAGCAAATACGGCGCCCTAAATCCCTAAATCCCAAACACCCTCCCCTCACGCGCAGCAGTTGCGCGCACAAAAAGCCTCGGTCTTTGAGAAGCTATAAGCTCCCAAGCCGAGGCTTTTTCAACGCATATTCACAACGCCGATTAAGAGGAAGAGAGACGCCCGGCGGTAGAGCATGAGGGGACCGCCGGGCGCCAAGAGGAAAGAAAGGCGCGTGTTTGAGAAGCGACTGGGTTTACAGGTCAGTGAAGGGGTAGACGCTGACACCCAGGATGTAGAACAGGACGCGCACGCAGAAGGCGAGCACGAGCACGGCGATGACGGCGATGAGGCCCCAACGCTTCCAGTTGCCCGTCTTCTTGCCCATGACTGCAGCAGCGACGCTTGCCGCGATAGCGATGATCGTGACGATGGTCACCGGCAGCGCCTCGCCAAACCACGGGCTAATCGCCGAGGTATCGGTGATGCCGCGCGTGGGACCAGTGGGATCGAAGTAGTAACCGATGACGGTAAAGTCGTTGCCTACAAAGCTCAACGCGATGATGTAGAAGACGATGAGCACAGCTGCGACAACCTGGCCAATAAGATTGCTCTTGGTATTGATGACTTTCACGTCATCAGATGCCGCAAGCTCCTCAGGAGTGATGTCGTATCCGCCACATTCCTCGAGCTCTTCATCAGTAAGCTCCACACCAACGGTGTAGCCCTTTATGATCTTGTGTACCAGGGCGTTGAACTTGCCCTTCTTGATGGAGCACAGGAAGGCCATGGTCGCAGGGCCAAAGCCCAAAGCCGCGGCCAAAAGCGAGCCAACCTGGAACACGGTGTTCCAAGCAGGACGGGAACCCATCATGTAGCTGTGAGCGCAGACGGCGCACAACACGACGCCAAAGACGATGGCGCAGATGCTCAGCCACTTGGGAACCCTGCCGTTGTTGTTGCGGCACAGGAAGATGAAGTAAATCACCATGAAGATGGCCAAGATGATCAAAGCCACAAGCTCCTGCGTAATGCCGGAGGTGGGGTTACCAAAGCCGTTGAAGATGCGCAGGGCGTGTTGCAAGTGGAACAACACGGCCACGCCGCCAACGGCGAGCAGCACCAAAGAGACGATCACAGCGAGCATCTGGGTGCTTGCACCCTTGCCCTTCAGCGCGTAGACAGCCTGTGTGCCAAACACACCGGCAGACCAAGCAAGCAGGGTCGTGAACAGAATAAGAGGGATCTGAATTTCCATGATGTTCTACTCCTTTCCCTGCCAGACGCGGTTACGCAGGAGATAAGCAATGTGAGG
>CAYQLX010000011.1:0-1987 GCA_964418305.1 uncultured Coriobacteriaceae bacterium
TTTCCAAAACATCCGAGCCCATGTAGAGCTTGATGCCCTTGCGGGCGATTACGTAATCGTTCATGCCCGCTTGGGCTGCCATCTCATAGGCAAGCGTGATGCTTTTTGCCTCCGCCGTGAGGATGATGTCAAACTCCGGGGCGTTCTTGAGCAGCTCGGAGGCAGCGCGCTTGTTCATCTCTACATCGCCAAACAAGATGAAGGCGGCGATGCAAACATGATCATTGATGGGGAAAAGCGGCAGGCTGCGCTTAAGACCTGCGATTTCCATCGTGTATTCCATTGACCCTCCTCATGGGCTTGGGCTTGGCGCATGCGCTTGACGCCGGCATGCGCTTCTTGAAAAGACATGGGCGGGACCCTCTGAATGTGGCCCCGCCCAAGTTTAAATGCTTTGATGCGGTAATCGTGTGCGAATTATGCAAGAGCGCCTAGGCGGCTACAAGCATGACAATCCTGAGCACGAACAGCGCAAACGCGATCCACATAACCCAGTGCATCTTGGCTGCACGACCCTGGATGACAGTGATGATTACGAAGAACACAAAGCCAAACATAATGCCGTTTGCGATGGAGTAGGTGAACGGCATCATGATGATGGCCAAGAAGCCGCCAACAGCACCAGCAGCATCCTCGGACCAATCCATGTCCTTGACGCTAGAAGCCATCAAGAAGCCGACAAAGACCAGAGCCGGCGTCGTAGCAAAGGTGGGGATGGCCAGGAAAATGGGAGACAGCGGGATGGCCACCAGGAAGAGCACGGCCACGACCAAGGCAGTAAGACCGGTGCGGCCACCGGCTGTAACGCCAGCGCTTGACTCGACGTAGCTGGTAACGGTGGAAGTACCCAGGCAGGCACCAGCAACGGTACCAACGGCGTCTGCCATGAGGGCCTTCTTGGCCTCGGGGAACTTGCCGTCCTCGTCGAGCATGTCACCCTTCTGAGCCACGCCGACCAAGGTACCGGCCGTGTCAAAGATGTCAACGAACAAGAAGGAGAACACGATGACGGCAAACTCGACGGCGTGCGTCGTCACGTAGTCAAAGTTAAACGAGCACAGGTAGGGTATCTCGATCGAGATGCCCGTGGAGAAATCGGGGAACAAGGAGTAGACGCTGTTGGCCGGGTCGACCACATACCAGCCGGCAACCTGAGCGATCATGCCCAAGACCCATGTGGCCAGGATGCCCCACAGGATATAGCCGGTGATGTTGAAGTGGTAGAGGACAGCCACGATAAGCAAGCCGATGCAGGCAAGCGCCACTTGCGGTGTAGCAAAATCGCCCAAGGCGACGAGCGTGGAGGAATCCACAGCCACGACGCCTGCGCCCTTGAGGCCAACGAAGGCGATGAACAAGCCAATGCCCGCGCTGATGCCCTTCTTGAGGTTGTTAGGGATGTCGTTGACGAGTGCCTCACGGAACTTGCAAAGCGTGAGCAGGATGAAGATGATGCCCTCAACCAAGACAGCTGCAAGGGCAACTTCCCAGGGGTTGCTCACACCGGCCTGGGCCAGCGGGATGCAAACCGAATAGGAGAAGTACGCGTTGAGGCCCATGCCAGATGCCAATGCCACAGGGCAGTTGGCGTAGAAGGCCATAACCAAAGTGGCGAAAGCCGCCGATATCGCCGTTGCGGTAAACACCGCGGCAGAATCCATGCCCGCTGCAGACAGGATGTTGGGGTTGACTGCCAAGATGTAGACCATAGAGACGAAGGTGATGACACCCGCGAGCAACTCTGTGCGCACGTCAGTGCCATGCTCCTTAAGCTTGAACAGCTTTTCCATTTACTCCCCTTTCGGTTTTTAAACACAGGTACCAAGAAAAAAGCAACAAACGCTGTAGAAAATACTCCTCCGCACAGCCCTCGATAGCGCAGATGGAGTATTTGTGGAGAAGTTTTCGGCAAAGAAACGCACAGGGCAAAGAAAAGGCCCCTCGACGAGGGGCCTGTACGTTTGATGGTGGAGATAAGGGGACTCGA
>CAYQLX010000011.1:2087-16981 GCA_964418305.1 uncultured Coriobacteriaceae bacterium
ACCCCTGGCCTTCTGACTGCCAGTCAGACGCTCTCCCAGCTGAGCTATACCCCCATATGCGCTTTTCAAACTGCAAAGGAATTGGTGGAGATAAGGGGACTCGAACCCCTGGCCTTCTGACTGCCAGTCAGACGCTCTCCCAGCTGAGCTATACCCCCACATGGGCTCCTTTTTGCAGTGCGGTTGATAAATATACACGTCTACCAAATGGCATGCAAGACCAAATCTTAGAAAGCAGAGAGGTATATCTGCCGTGCATCGTCCATGGTGAGGCGCATAAAAGCACCAAACTCGCTACCCTTGTTGTGCTCGAGTGTAACCAGCAGTTTGTCGACATCTTGGGGCTCAAATCCAAAGTCCGACAAGCTCTTGGGCATGCCTATCTCTGTGAAGAAAGCAGACAGTGCATCGATGGTTGCCATGACGGCATCTGCCACGTTTTGCTCGCTATCCACTGGGGCGGCAAACGCAGCGATGGAAGACTGGTAGGACTGGGGCTTTTGCGGCTCGATGCCAAAGACCATGCGCCCAAATTCCAAGAAGCGCGTAGGATCCTGGCGCCACACATAGCGCATCCACGCGGGCATGATGACGGCAAGACCCGCGCCGTGGGTCACGCGCGTGTCCAGAGCCGACAGCTCGTGCTCGAGGCCGTGGCTTTCCCAGCCGCCAGCGCGAGCGCCAAAGGCAAGATTGCGTCCAGCACCGCAAAGGCCGTCATGTGCCAGGGTGCCGGCCCACATCAGGTTGGCGCGCGCGTCGTAATCCTCAGGGTCCTTAAGCACCGCACGCGTGGACTTCATGATGGAGCGGATGATACCTGCAGCGATGTTATCGGTAACATCCACCGCACCTGCACCAGAAAACCAGCGCTCGCAGATGTGAGCAATCATATCGGTGGCACCGGCTGCAGTTTGGTACGCAGGCAAGGTGAAGGTGACCTCTGGGTCCATAATTGCAATCTTGGGGCGGATGACATCGCCATTGATGCCACACTTAAGTCCTAGTGCGTCGTTACTCACAACACAGCTGTCACTGGCCTCACTGCCGGCAGCGGGAATGGTAAGCACAGCCACAACAGGCAGCGGGTCAACATCGGCGGGCTTGATCTTTTTATCGAAGAAATCCCACACATCACCTTGATAGGGCGTACCCACAGCGATGGCCTTTGCCGTGTCGATAGTGCTGCCACCACCCAAGGCGATTACAACGTCAACGCTATGGGAACGCGCGAACTCGATGCCGGCGCGCACAGTACAGACCTCGGGGTTGGGACGCACGCCTGCAAGGTCCACGAACTCGACCTGAGCGTCTTGCAGCGATGCCTTAACGCGGCCGAGCCAGCCATTTCGCACCGCGGAGCCCTGTCCGTAGACGAGCAGTGCCTTCTTGTAACCCGCAGCGGCGACTTGTTCTCCTGTTGCGTCGATTGCCGCACGCTTAAAAACAAAGCGCGTCGGGGTGCAAAGAGCAAAGTCCCTCATCGTGTACCACCTTCCCGTTTGGCCATGTGCAAGATGTCGTCATTTTAAAGCATGAGCAGCAGCGCACCGGTGCCGCGCCCAAGCAGATGGTCAAAGGCATCACGGGTGTTACTGCGACCATCCAGCGACCGCAGAAACAACAAAGCGTCCCCTTTGCCGCATCGTGTGCGCATCTGTACTTCACAAATACTTCACAAGTGCGCGATAATTCTCCGTCGAGCTTATGGATGGTCCATAGCTGTAACAAAAGGAGGTACTACCGTGAAGGGTGTACTTAAGGCATACACCAGCGTGCCTTTGATACTGCGTATCGTCATAGGCCTGGTTATCGGCGTCATCTTGGCGTTGACCGTGCCTGGCATCGAGTGGATATCACTGCTGGGTACGTTGTTTACTGGCGCTTTGAAGGCAATCGCCCCGATTTTGGTCTTCTTCTTGATCATGGGCGCCCTTGCTAGTGCACGCGGCGCAGGCAACATGAAGGTCGTTGTTATCCTTTACGTCGTCTCCACGGTCGTGGCAGGCGTCATCGCCGTGGCGGCATCGTTTGCCTTCCCCAGTGAGCTGGTGCTCAACGGCGTAGAGGCCGCAGATACCGACGCCGCTCCTCAGGAGCTCGGCACCGTTATCACGACTTTGCTCACCAACGCCTTTGCAAACCCGGTGGAATCTCTGGCATCTGCCAACTACTTGGGCATCTTGGTCTGGTCGATTTTCCTAGGCATCGCCTTGCGCTCTGCTAAGGACTCCACCAAGGACCTGCTTCAGGATTGCTCCAAGGGCGTCACAGTCGTCGTGCGCGGCGTCATCGAATGTGCTCCCTTTGGTATCTTGGGCCTGATCTACACAAGCGTGTCCGAGACCGGCATGGAGATTTTCAACACCTATGGACACCTGCTCGTGGTTCTGTGCGTCTGCATCTTGTTGGCGGCGCTTATCACCAACCCCATCATTGTGGCCGTTGTGACGCATACCAACCCCTACCCCTTGGTGCTGCGCACCATCAAGGATTCCGCCGTGTACGCGTTCTTTACACGCAGCTCTGCTGCTAACATCCCCGTCAACATGAAGCTGTGCGAGGATCTGGGCTTGGACGAGGACAACTACTCGGTGTCCATCCCCTTGGGCGCAACCATCAACATGGCAGGTGCCTGCATCACCATCACAATCATGACGATGTCTTGCTGCAACACTTTGGGCATTACCATCGATCCGTTCATGGCCGTCATCCTGTGCGTGCTGTCTGCCATATCCGCCTGCGGTGCATCCGGCGTTGCCGGTGGCTCGCTTTTGCTCATCCCGCTGGCTTGCTCGCTGTTTAGCATCGACCCGACTATTTCTGCGCAGGTCATCGGCGTGGGCTTCATCATCGGCGTCATTCAGGACTCCGCAGAGACCGCTCTCAACTCGTCGTCCGACGTTGTGTTCACCGCTGCGGCAGAACTCAGGGCTCGCCGTCTTGCTGGGCTGTCTACCACGCTGCCCATCCCGGAAAATGAGCGCACCCACGGCATCGCTTTGGACGCGCAGAAGGCTTAAAGCAGCGCAAAAACACTATCAGCTGCGGTAAGTCGATGAGACGAAAGCCGCAAAACGCAGATGGGAGGCAGCCTAGCAAGGTTGCCTCCCATTTCTTGTATATGCACGCGGTCTGCCTGCTACCGCAGCGTTTAGTCATCGCCCTGCTGGGCGGCTTTCCTAGCAAACGCCGCCAGCCTCATCCATAACCACGTCTTCTTGCACTACGCTATCCCAACTAAAGCTGCCCACGAGCTCTGCAAGCGAGCAAGGCTCATCACTTTGGGTAAGCCCCGCCGCAAAGGCGGCCTTGCCCACTACCTCTTGCGGTGTGTAGCGCTCGCGCATGACGCCCATGTCCAAGCTCTTATCGCGCTTGGACAAGCGCTTGCCGTCCTTAGATAACAGCACAGGGTGATGGGCGTAGGCGGGTATACCGTGCCCCAAAAGGCCGTGCAGCCAAATCTGGCGCGGTGTCGAGCCAATAAGATCTGAGCCGCGCACGACCTCGGTCACACCGCTTAGATAGTCATCTACAACAACAACCAGCTGGTAAGCGAATGCACCGTCGCTGCGACGCAAGACAAAATCCCCGCAATCAGCGGCAAGATTTTGCGAAAAGCGGCCCATATGCTCGTCGTCAAAGGCGATTACTGCATCGGAGACCTCGACGCGCCAGGCTGGATCCTTGCGCTCGTACGCAGCAGACAGCTGAGCCGCCGATAGATTCTTGCAGGTTCCCTGGTAGATGGGCGTGCCGTCGCTTGCATGCGGAGCACTTGCCGCGTGCAAATCTGCTCGCGAGCAAAAGCAAGGATACAGGCGCGCCTTGCGGGATATCTCGTCAAGCGCCTCCTGATAGATGTCCTCGCGCCCCACTTGGCGCATGGGCTCCTCATCCCAATCGATGCCGAGCCACGCTAAATCATCAAGAAGCATGCGCGCGTTTTGCGCATCGCGGCAACGCGGGTCTATATCTTCCAAGCGCACGATGAAGCTCGCGCCCTTGCTGCGCGCAGACAGCCAAGCCAGACAGGCAGAAAACACGTTGCCAAAGTGCATACGTCCGCTTGGAGATGGGGCAAACCTTCCCTTAAGATTGCTTGTCACAAGACGTCCTTCCTTTAAGGCTACGCGCCCCTAGCAGCTTGCGCACACAGGCTTACAGATGACTCACGTCGTAGGGCAAACCCGACGGCATCGAGTTAACCTTAACGTTCATCTTTGCCTGGCGCTTGGCAAGCCAATCATCAAACTTCTCCTCGCGTAAAAGCTCGGCCACAGCCTCCTTAATGCGCGAGTAGATGGGTGATGGAATCTTGGAGGTGTCCTGTAAATCATTTTCTTGGAAGACATAGGAGTCATCGCAATAGATAATCGCCCACGACCCTTCTGCCAGCTTAACGACGTCTGACACAGTATTGAGCTCCAAGTCGTTGAGTGCATTGTTGTAGGCGCTGTTGGTGCCTGTAACGCCAAGCGAGCTCCAGCCTGCGTACTTAAGACCAGTGTAGGAGACGATTGCGCCGTGCCCATCGGTAACCTGCGCGCCCAAACCGTAGAGCTTTGCCGCGCTTCTCGCAGCCTTCTTAAAGGCAGAAAGCGTCATGCTAGCCGATTTGCCGCCCATGCGCTCGAGCGTCTCTTGAGCTTGGCTCTCATCGTCAAAGAGGATGTAGTAGGAATGCTTGCCGTTATAGTTGGCCGCAACGTCAGCGGCTTTGTCCATGATGTCTTGATCGGTGGGCTGTTGCTCATTGATTACTAGGTCTTTGAGCTTAGATCGCAGCAAGCGCGTCGTCTCACTCTCGCGCCAGGTCTGCTCGTCGTAGCCATATGACGCTAAAACGCTGTTCCAACTATCGGCGCCGTAGAGCTCCTCGTAGTGCTCCTTCTCTGCTGCAATCAAGCTATCGAGGTCATCGTCGGTAACGCTTATCCCTTTCTTCTCTGCTTTGATCTTGACCACGAGGTCGGGGATAAAGACCGTCTCCAGCACATAGGTCCTGAAGCTCTCGGACGTATAGCCGTTGCTTGAGAGGTACTGCGCCCAGCCGGTGTCGGTCTCGCGGTCTGAGTCCTCGCTTCTAAAGCCCTCGATATAGGAGGTGACGTCTTCTTCGTCGATGGCGACGCCGTCTACCGTAGCAGCAACGTAGGTCTTTTCTGCCAAGCCCAAACAGCCGCAAAGGGCCGTGCTCGCCAGCAGGCTCAAAGCGCAGGCGAGCACGACGGTAATCTTGCTTGTTTGGCGCAGCCTATGCACCGACAGCCTTCTTGCCGGCCTTAAAAGCAGCAAGGTTTGCCTCAACGGTTTTGGGCGGAACGCGCTTGGAAATAACATCGCACCAGACGTCGTCGTCAAAGGGCAGCGCCGTGGACAGCGCACCCATCAAGACGACGTTTGCCGATTTGGGGCTGCCGGCGCTGCGGGCAATGCCGCCTGCGTCGATGAGGTTGGCTCCTAGCGCCACGAGGCGCTCGTGGGTATCTGTAGGCATCTGCGCCTGACCGATGTTGACCGACACGGGGACAATCTCCTCGTCGTTGACAAACATGCAGCCGTCGCTTGCGAGGAACTGCTGATTGCGCAGCGCCTCCACGGCCTCAAAGCTCACGATGACGTCTGCGCAGCCGGCGTCGGCAATCATGGTATGCACGTCGCTTCCAAAGTTCACGACGGTAGAGACGCTTCCGCCGCGTTGAGACATACCGTGAATCTCAGAAATTTTGACGTCGTAGCCGCTGGCTGCAGCCGTCTTGGCTAGGATATCGCCGGCCAGAATGGTGCCCTGACCGCCTACGCCTACGAGCAATACGATTTTGTTGTCCATGGCTTTACTCTCCCCTGTTGCTCTTGATGCAGCCAAAGGCGCAGTTCTGCACGCACTGATCGCAGCCGATGCAGCTGGCCTGGTCTATGACAGCGCGGCCTTCTTCGTCCTTGCCGAGCGCCGGGCAACCGATGCTCACGCAAATGCCGCAGGCCTTGCAATCAGTGATAGTAGGCGGCGTATGCCTGCTGCGGTCGATCAGACGGCAGGGGCTCTTGAAGATGATGACAGTGAGGGTGTCTTGCGCCTGTGTCGCCTCCTTGAGGTTGCGGCGCACCTCCTTGAGGTTTTGCGAGTCCACAGTACGAACGTCTTTGACACCTATGGCGCGCACGAGGGCCTCTAGGTCAAGGTCCTTGCCGCGGCAGACGTCGAGCGGGCTGAGGTTTTCTTGCGCAGACTCCATGAGCGTCACGCCATTGACGGGGTTGCCTTGGCAGCCGGTCATGGCTGTAGTGCGGTTGTCGAGGATGCACAGCGTGCCTGTGCCGCCGTTGTACACCGTGCCAAGCAAGCTGGTGATGCCGCTGTGAGCAAAGGTGGAGTCCCCTATCACGCCTACAACCGGGCGCTTGTTGCGCTGCGGCACGCCTGCAAGCTCCATGCCATGCGCCATAGAGAACGAGGCACCCATATCGATGGTCGAGTGCACAGCGTTAAGAGGAGCGGCGCTGCCCAGCGTATAGCAGCCAATATCACCTGTGACGGTTGCCTTGAGACGACGCAGCTCGCTGAAGACCAAGCGATGCGGACAACCGGCGCAAAGTGCGGGCGGGCGCGGGGGCAAGCCCTGTGCTGCGTCGAGGTGCTGCGGCTGTGCAACACCAAAGGCGTCACGAATGCGCGCAGGGGTAAGCTCACCATCAGGGGGCAAGGGTGCAGCCGGTGGCGTTGAAAGCTCAAAGCCCAGCGATTTGACGCGCATGTTGAAGAAGTCGCAGGCCTCCTCGATGACGTAAAGCTCGTCTACAGCCTCTGCAAACTCGGCAATCTTTCCTGCCGGTAGTGGCCAGGAGATGCCCAGCTTAAGGGTCGATGCATCGGGCAGGGCCTCGCGGACGTTCTCGTAGCAGGCGCCACTGCAGATGACACCCATCTTGGTAGAGCGCATCTCGATGCGGTTGAGCTCGCTTTGGTCTGCGTATTGCTCGAGTTCCTTGGTGCGTTGGTCTGTGGCAAGGCGGCGGCGCTTGGCGTTGACCGGCACCATGACCCACTTGGAAGCGTCTTCTGCATAGGGCTTGGGCTCGACCGCGTTACGTGTGTCGCATGTATCAACGAGCGTCTTGGTGTGAGCGATGCGTACCGTCTCGCGAATGAAGACCGGCGTGTCGAATTTCTCGGACAGCTCAAAGGCGGTCTTGACCATGCTGTGGGCCTCTGCAGAGTTAGAGGGCTCGAGCATGGGGACGCGCGCAAAGGCGGCGTAGTTGCGGCTGTCCTGCTCGTTTTGTGACGAGTAGATGGACGGGTCGTCGGCTGCCAGGATAACCAAGCCGCCGTTAACGCCGGCGTTGCAAACGCTCATCAGAGGGTCTGCGGCCACGTTCACGCCCACGTGCTTCATGGTCACGAGCGCACGCACGCCTCCCATAGCAGCGCCGATGCCCACCTCTAGGGCTACTTTCTCATTGGGCGCCCACTCGCAGTAGACGTCTTTGTGCTTGGCAAGGTTTTCTAGGGTCTCGGTTGACGGAGTGCCCGGGTAGCCGACTCCAACGGCTACGCCGCACTCCCAGGCCCCTTGTGCGATGGCCTCGTTGCCGGACAGCAGTTGTTTACTCACGTGAATCTCTCCTTACGATGAGCTCGTCTCATAAGCCTATGATACGGCCTTGCTCCTATAAGAAGAGCCGCGGGCACGCGGTAAAGCGGCTCGACGGCTCTTGCTGCAGGCAGGGTTTGCGATTTAAGACTGGTTCTCGCGAGCGACGAGCTTTTCTGCGTTGTAGCGGCGACGCAGGGCAACCTTGTCGATCTTGCCCGTAGCGTTGCGAATCACCTTGTCAAAGATGATCTTACGCGGACGCTTATAGCGCGGAAGCTCCAAGCAGAACTTGTCGATGTCCTCTTTGGTGGTCTTGCCCTCGTAATCAGGTTTAAGCTCTACAATCGCGGCCGATATCTCTCCCAGACGATCATCCGGCATACCTATGACAGCCACATCCTTGATAGGTTCATAGGCTGCCATGAAGGCCTCAACCTGCACGGGATAGATGTTCTCTCCGCCCATGATGATGACGTCTTTTTTGCGATCCACAAGCCAGTAGAAGCCGTCCTCATCGCGCTCGGCGATGTCTCCCGTGAGCAGCCATCCATCTACCAAAGTTTCTTCTGTGGCCTGCGGGTTCTTGTAATAGCAGGTCATGAGTGAGGGCCCCTTGACGCACAGCTCGCCGCTTGCGGGGTTGCCCTCTTGGGTGTTACCCGCAGCGTCGATGAGCTTGAGCTCACAGCCGTAGCCTGCCACGCCAATGGCACCCACCTTGGCGATGTTGTCCATCCCCAGGTGTACGCAGCCCGGGCCCATGGACTCGGACAAGCCGTAGTTGGTGTCATAGGCATGATTGGGGAAGTACGTCTTCCATTTGGCGACAAGGCTCTTGGGTACCGGCTGGGCGCCGATGTGCATGAGGCGCCACTGATCCAGATGGTAATCCTCGATCTTGAGACGTCCATCATCCAAGGCAAGCAGGATATCTTGCGCCCAAGGCACGAGCAGCCAGCAGATGGTGCAGCGCTCGTTGCTCATGGTGTCAAAGATCGTCTGCGGGGTCACGCCACGCAAAAGAACGCTGCGCGAACCCACGAGCAAGCCGCCCAGAAGATGAATCTTGGCGCCAGTGTGATACAGCGGCGGAATGCACAAGAAGATGTCTTCGTGCTGCGTCTTGTGATGCACCGATTCCATGCGCGCGGCATGCAGGATGGATTGATGGTTGTGCAAGATGGCCTTGGGAAAGCCGGTCGTGCCGCTCGAGAAGTAGATGGCCGCGTCCTCGTCGTCAGACAGGGGGACCATCGGGTCTGTGGATGCCGAGTTAGCAGTGAGCTCGCTGTAGTCCTCTGCAAAGGTGGGGCAATCCTTACCCACGTAAAGGAGCATGCGACACTTGTCCAAAGAGGGTAGCGCATCTTCTACGCGGCCAATAAACTCTGGCCCAAAAACGAGCACGTTGCTGTCAGACAAGTCGAGGCAGTAGCGGATCTCATCGGCGGTATAACGAAAGTTAAGCGGCACGGCCACAGCGCCCGTTTTGAGGATGCCAAAGTAAATGGGCAGCCACTCGAGGCAGTTCATGAGCAGTATGGCGACCTTATCGCCCTTGCCGATGCCGCGCGAGATAAGCAAATTGGCAAAGCGATTTGCCTTCTCGTCAAAGACACGCCAGGTTATCTCGCGGCGGTAGGGCTCGGACTCGGTGTTTTCTACCAAGCGATAATCGCGCCACGTAACATGACGTGTCTCTTTTATCTCCGGGTTGACCTCTACCAAGGCGACTTCGCTGCCGTACTGCGAGGAGTTGCGGCGAAGGTAATCTGTGATAGGCAAAACGTGCTTCTTTCCATCGTGCTTACAGGACTCGAATTTTCACATTCTACCAGCTAATAGTCGCTACAAAAGGAAAACCGCCACCCAAGCAGGCGGCGGTTAGTGCTGCTGTGCGATATACGGCGTATGCCTTGGGTTCAGGCGCTAGTTTTGCAGGGGCTTTTTCTGGAAGAGCATCTCGAAGGTGCCAATCTGCAGAGTAGAGCCAAAGTTAAGCGGTGCGCGTTCTACCACCTGGCCGTCAACCCAAGTCCCGTTGAGCGAGCCTTTATCAACGATAACAGCGCCTTGGTCTTGGATAGTGATCTGCGCATGCAGGCGCGATACGGTCATGTTGTTGAGGAACAAATCGCATGAAGGGTCGCGGCCGATAGTAAAGGTGCCATTCTTCATGGCAAACTCCTGGCCGTTGTAGGGACCCTTGACGACCTTCAAAACGGGGACAAACTCCTCTTGCGGCTTGGCAGACTCTTGATCGACCACATGAAACTCCTGCGTCTGCCCCACGAGCGTGAATCCGCAGCGCGAGCACATAGCGTCGCCGGAGTTGATGGGCTCGTTGCAGATTGGGCAGGTTGTGGGCATGGCGCGTCTCCAATACTGTAGAAGGTGAACTTCTTTCCGATTCTAGCATCTGGGCGCGGGCCTACTTATGCTTGGCGGCAAACTGCAAGAAAGCTTAATACGCTTGTCACAAAGAAACCACGTCATGCAAAGCGCCAGCGCATTCACGCAGCAAAACGCTGCAAACGCGCCGCTCAAACGTGCATATGGCGATAAGCGCAGCGTGCCTTTACTCGAGCCCCAAGGCGCGCGCACCCACAAAGTCATGTACGTCGCGCAAGAAAGGCATAAGGCCCAACTCGTCGGGCTTGTGGTAATCGGCATCGCCTATCTGCTCGCAGATCATACCCGTAGCGGCAAGCTGAGCGCGATACTCGTTGGGCGTGAGCGCCTCGACCTCTTGGCAGGAGTTGAGGAACTCCCCAATGTGGTGCGCCATATTTCCCGCCACCACAAAGAGATGGCCCGGGCCTTGCGGCACGGCGTAGGTCGTCTCTGGAAAGCGCACGTCGATCATGTAAATCTTGCCCTCGCAGGCCTGCTTGAGCTCTGCGAACAGATCATCAGACTTGCAGCCGTAGATGAGCATCATCGCCAGCTTAAGGCTTTGGTCCTCAATGGTGACGTCGGCAAAGATGGGGCCGTTATCGTCTTCTAGCTCTGCGTGAGCCCTAAGCCACATCAAAATCTCTGCAATGTTATCTGTGCTCGTGATGACAAGGCACTCGTCGCTGCCCGTGCGAATCACGCCCACCATGTCCATGACCTCGCCTTCCGATGACAAGATCATGCCCTGCGACACACCGTAAAGCGTGTCGAAGTTCTCCATGCTGCCCGAGTACATAGTGCGCACGAAGCGCGGAGCGTCCGCGCCGTAGATGCGAATCATGCCTGCATGGCTTATGTCTGCTGCGTAGACGGTGTTGGGATCGATGTTGGTCATGTGCAAATCACGCTTTCAAGGAGTCGATTCGGATTTTTTCTTCGAGCGCCTCGTCGATGGTCTCGCCGTTGGCGTTAGAGGCGTAGTCAACAGAGATAGTCTTGGTGTGCAAGACGCTTTGGGCTATGGCGTCATCCCCGGTAAAAAAGCCCACGAGCCGCACCACAGAGGTCCAAACCTGCACCACAGCAAGCGGTTTGCCGCACGACTCCTTTGCCACAAGAGGCGCGCTGGTAAGGGCGTTTTCACCCTGGCGCCAGGTGATGGTTCCCACGCGGTCTCCCACGTTGACGCCGTCGGGCAAGTCAATCAAGGCCACGTCGATGGATATATCGCCGTCGTAATCGAGCACTTGCTGGGACACGTCTTGCTCGACGCCTGCGGCAACCGTGCGGTTTGTGTAGGCGCTTACAGGGACGTCAACCAAAGTCTCATCGGCGGTGGCAAGCGTTGTGGTGCGGTAGTGTTTGAAGCCCCAGTTCAAGAGGCGCAAGCTGTCGGTAAAGCGCTGGGTGACATCCTCGCAGCCCAAGACGACCGCGTACAAGGTCACGCCATCCTTCGTGGCTGCGCTCGTAAGGCAGTAACCGGCCTTAGAGGTATAGCCCGTCTTGATGCCGATGCAGGGATCCCACTTGTTGAGCAGCGAGTTAGTGGACCTAAAGGTCTGCTTGCGCGCGCCGTAATCAACCGTGACCTTCTTCTTGCCCACAATCTTGGCAAAGGTCTTGTTCTGCATGGCGTAGCGCGACAAAACACAGATATCGCTTGCACTGGAGTAGTGGTCCTTGGAGTCGAGCCCGTGAGGGTTATCGTAGTGAGTGTTCGTCAGGCCCAGCTCCTGGGCTTTGTCGTTCATCATGTCGACAAAGGCATCGACGCTTCCGGCCACACCCTCTGCCAAGACGACGCCAGCATCGTTGCCAGAGTGCACGAGCAAGCCGCACAGCAGGTTCTTGACGGTAATTTTGTCCCCCACTGCCACGCCGATGGAGGACTCCCCCACGCTCGCAGCATTGGCAGACACGGTGTAGACATCGCTGAGCTTGGCGTTTTCCAGCACGACGACGGCTGTCATGACCTTGGTAATCGATGCCATGGCCGATTGCGTATCGGCATTGCGCGACCACAAGACGTTGCCCTGAGAGTCAACCAAGATGCCGTACTTGGCGTTGATAGTGGGGACCTCGGTGACGGTGAGGTCGCGGTCGGCAACCGTGGTAGAGCCCACGTAATCGGTGCCCTTGATGTCTGCAAAGGCAGCGCAGGGCACGGCCGTGGCAATAAGCATCGCTGCGACCATGAGCGTGGCGATAATGTTGAGGATGCGCTTCAAGTGACTTTCTTCTCTCACGAGGTTTGCTACCTGCAAGCTATCCAGTATAGCGTCAACGGCAAGGCGGCGGGATTACAGCACGTTGGCAGCGCAAAAAGCTGCGGGCATCCTCTTGGGACACCCGCAGCCTTACATGCAGCTTGAAACCCCTAGCGGCGCCTCTTAGGAGAGGTCTGCCTGATGCAGGATGGAATAGCCAGCAGCGCTCAGCGCGGCAACGGCCTCCTCGGGGGCCTTGAGCGCGTCAACGGCCTTACCGTTGGCGGCAAAGCAGTAGCTGTACTGGACGTTAATGCCGCGGTCTTCCAATGCGGCAAAGACACCAGCCAAGGAACCGGGAGTATCGGGGACCTCGACGCCGACGACCTTAGTGGTTGAGGCACGGAAGCCCGCCTCACGCAAAAGCTCGGCAGCTTTGACGGGATCCGAGCACACGATGCGCGCGACGCCGTAATCGGCAGTGTCTGCCACAGACAGCGCATTCATGTTGATGCCGGCGTCTCCCAAGGTCTTGCAAAGGGCAGTCAAGCGCCCAGCTTTGTTCTCCAAAAACACAGTGAGCTGATCGATCATGGTGTTCCTCCTTAAACGGACCGAGTAAGCGGCTACTCGCGATTATCAATGATGCGGACGGCCTTACCCTCAGATCGCTGGATGGTATGCGGCTCGACGACCTTGATGATGATCTTGATGTTGAGCTCTGCCTTGAGCGCGGCCTGGACGCGGTTTTGCAGGTCTTGAATCTTGCCTACCTCGTCAAAGTCAAAGTCTGCCACTGTCTCAATCTTGAGGGTAGCAACATCCATGCCCTTCTCACGCGTGAGCTCGATCTGATACCAATTCTCAAGCTCGTTAAACGCGGTGCAGACGTTTTCAATCTGAGAGGGAAAGACGTTGACGCCGCGAATGATCATCATGTCGTCGGTGCGGCCGTGCAGACGCGCGATGCGCTTGTGCGTCACGCCGCATTTGCAGGGGCCGGGGATAAAGCGTGTGATGTCCTTGGTGCGATAGCGGATCACCGGCGTTGCCTCTTTGGTGAGCGTGGTGAGTACAAGCTCGCCCCATTCGCCCTCGGGCACCGGCTCGTGGGTGACGGGATCCAAAATCTCTGCCAAGAGATGATCTTCTACCAAGTGCAGGCCGTCTTGGCATTCGCACTCCATAGCAACGCCCGGACCCATGACCTCGGTGAGACCGTAAACGTCATAGACCTTGTAGCCGAGCTTTTCCTCCAAGTTGGCGCGGAACTGGTCGCTAAAGGCCTCGGCGCCGTGGATGCCGGCCTTGAGATGGAACTCCTTCTTAGGGTCGATGCCCTGCTCGATGGCGGTATCGGCAATGTGCATCGCGTAAGACGGCGTGCAAGCAATGATGCTCGAGCCCAGATTCTTCAAGACGTTGATCTGGCGCGGCGTGTTGCCCGCAGACATAGGAACGGTGGTGCAGCCAGCCTTGAGACCGCCGTAATGGGCGCCCAAACCGCCGGTGAAAAGACCGTAGCCGTAGCAGACGTGGAGCACGTCGTATTCATCGCCACCGGCATAGCCTACGCCGCGTGCAAAGCAGTCGCTCCAGACGTCAATGTCGTTTTTGGTGTAGCCAGACACCGTGGCAACACCCGTAGTGCCAGACGACATGTGGATCTCTATGCAATCGGTCAGGGGAACAGCAAAGAGCCCATAGGGGTAGTTGTCGCGCATGTCCTGCTTAGTAGTAAACGGCAGCTTAGTGATGTCTTCCAAGGATTTGATGTCCTCTGGCTTCACGCCTGCCTCGTCGAATGCCTGCTTGTAGAAGTCGACGTTTTCATAGCAGCGCTTGGCCGTTGCCTGCAAGCGCTCGAGCTGTATGGCCTCGAGCTCTGCGTGCGGCATATGGGTTATCTCGTCCTGGTACGCCATTGTTCCCCCTGGGTAGTGGTTGATAGAAAGTGTAATAGGGTTATCACACGTTGGAACATTATGAGCACAAGTTGACACGTAACGTACGACAATCGCGGCAATCGGCAGATATTGTTCTTAAAGGGTGCTGTGCCGAGGCACTAAAGCATAAACAGCCCGCGCGGCGTTTACTCTTCGTCGTCGCTACTGTCGCTTGAGCTCTTGTCTGTTTTGTCCTTGCTCGAGCTCTCTTCAGACGTTTTCTTCGTGCCCACCTTGATTATCTCGTTTTGCGCCACGTAGACGCTGTTGAACTTGATGTCATGAAGCACCTCGCCGTCTTTGGAGGTGACCAAGTAATGGATTTGAATGCTGCGACCATCAACGCCTTGCTGGACGACCTTGGTCGTGCCCTCGGCCATAGTGTCGTCGTTTTCCTTAACGGTCTTGTACTTGGAGCCCTTCTTCCACTCACCGCGATCGCACTCAACCGTACGGCCGTCGTCGGTGCCCCAAAGTGATACAACCACGTCGTTGCCCGAGGCATCAGCTGTGAGCAGGATGTAGTTATCCGTGTCGTTGAGCCACTCAAGATCGGGGACGTCCCAGCTTACCGTTGCGTCAGCAAAGCCCTCGTCGTCGTAAGACGAGATATAGAAGTCGTGGTTGGTGCGCGTCACGATGCCCAAGCCGGAATAGCATGCCGCGTTAAAGACGCAGGTGGCCACTTGGCAGATACCGCCGCCGAGCTGGTCTTCGTGCTTGCCGTTGATGATTAC
>CAYQLX010000011.1:17081-25720 GCA_964418305.1 uncultured Coriobacteriaceae bacterium
TTTTTGGATTTGATGATTTTGACGGTATCGCCAGAGGAGGTATCGAACCTCGCGTTCTTCGCGCCGCCTTGAGCCTTGTTACCCAAGATTTCCTTGAGATAGGCGGTGACCTTCTTCTGGTTAACGTAGCACTGCAGGGTGTAGCCGCTGTTGGCGTCCAAACCAGCAGAGGTGTCATAAGGCAAGGAGAAATCCTGGTCTGCATCCTCTGTGGGGATCTTGGTCTTCTTTTGGGTGCCATTGCCTATCTTGAGGTACTGCTCGTTGGTGAGCACCGTTTGCGACAGCATGTCAGCCAGCGACACCTCATCGAGTGTCCAGGAGTCGTCCTCGTAGGTGATGGTCACGTCTTGACTAAGCGCATTTGTGACCTGATCTGCAACGCGCTGGGCCGTATCGGTGCCGATGTGCATGGTCTGTGTCTCCATCGGGGCTGCAAAAGCCGTGCCCTCACCGCTGTAGACAGCCTTGGTGATAAGCGTCTTGAGCTTGTCTTGGTTTACCAGCCAGCCGTCATGGCCTTCAACCACGCTGGCCTGGCCGCTAGAGATGGTGATCTTGCAGTCCTGAATCTGCGTGCCGCAGGCGTCGTCAATGAGGTCTGCAAGCTCGTTTAGGCGATCTGTACTAAAACCCAAGACAGGGCTCAGGTCAAAAGAACCCACCCATGCACGGATGCGATCTAGGAAGAAATTGCCCTGCCGCCCTATGAGGTAGGCATTTTGGGCCATGGTCGCGCCGTCCACATGGGCGCTCAGGCCCTCTGCGGTAAGCGTCCACTTATCGGTTTTGTCGTCGCCGTCAACATCTGTCGCCGTCGCGGTGTCTGCATAGGCAACACCGTCAGAAGACTCGTCATCCAAGGTGATGAGCGTGGCATCGTCTTGGGACGCAGCGTCCTGCGAGCTATAGACGGTGATGCACGCGTCGTTGAGCGTATCTGCCAAGGCGTCCTCGAGCTTGGTGGCGGCGTCCTCTTGGGTCATGCCGCCTACCTCGACCCCGCACACCTTGATGCCGGGATGGATCTTGCCAAAGGATGCGCCTATATCAGCGATGCCACCCACGACGACGAGGGCAAGCGCTATCGTCACCGGCAGACAAACCTTGAGGTGCCTTTTGAAGAACCCAGCAAACGCCGTGGCGTTGCTCGTAGTGCGCGCAGATGGTGTGCGCCCTGTTGCCGCAAAAGAGCCGGTCTTGCGTGCAGCGGTAAAGCCGCCGGACAAAGCTGGGTTGGTGGTTTTTACCTTTGGGCTCTTAGGGGCAGCGCTGGCAGCGTTCTTAGCGGCAATGCCCGAGGCACGGCGCGTGGATGCGCTACGGCCGTAGCCTTGCGCGTTGCTTGCCACAGCGCGACGCTGCGGGCTTTGCCCTATGCGCTTTGACGCAGCAGCTCTGCTGTTTGACGGAGCGCTGTGCTTTCCGCTGCGCTGCGAAGGAGCAGCAGCGCGAGCAGATTGCGCGCCGGAGCTTTTAGCAGCCGCCTTCTTAGCAGATGCGGATGCGGCCGTACCCTTGGCAGCGCGCGTGACGACGGCCGGCTCTTTGGGCAGACTGGACTTCTTTACGGCTTTGGGCTTGTCGAAGATTGAGGACTTGGTCGCAGATGCCTTTGAGCGCTGACGATACTGAGGGGCAGCGTTGCGCTTGCTCGACGACACGCTATGGCGGCCCGCACCTGATACGGGCTTGGATGCAGCTGAGCGCGCTTGCCTAGACGTAGCGCCCGAGGCAGAGTGCTTTGCCGTGCTGCGGCGCTTTGGTGTGTCTTCGTTGCGTGGCAAGACGTGCGTTTCCTCATCGTCGGTTTATAAGTACAGACGGACAGAATACCACCCAAAAACGCGCGTTTAGCGCTGTCAGACGGGGTAGTTGCGCAACGGTTTAGAAATGCTTGTCGATGTCTATACCTGTGCCTTTGGACGCAACGCGCACGCCGCTTTTAACCTGCTTGGCATAGGCGCCCCAGCCGCGCACGTTATAGATCACAAAGACGGTAAGGGACAAGATGACGCCGATGTAGACCAAGAAAATGCCCAAATAGGCAGGGCTTGAACCCAAACCGGGCAGCCAGCTGATGTCTACGATATGCAAGCCACCCATGACGGGCATCTGCAAGAGCAAAAAGCTAAAGCCAAAGAGCAAAAAGGTCGTGGCAAACTTACCCACGTAGGACACGGGGACGAGATGATCCATGAGATAAATCTGGATGCGGCCCTCTATCAAGAGGACAACATCGCGTACAACGAGCAAGATGACAATCCAAAGCGGCAGCGAACCCTCTACGCAAACGGATATGACACCCGTTGCAAGAAGGAAGCGATCTACCACCGGGTCAAAGACCTTGCCCAAGCGCGAGACCTGCCCGGTGTGACGAGCAACCTGCCCGTCGACCCAATCCGTACAAGCCGCAACAGCAAAGACAACCAGCGCCGCGAGCTTATGAGACGTAAAGAAGCGCAGATAGATGAAGATGGGGATGAGCAAAAAACGGCAGAGCGTAATGACGTTAGGTACCGTTAAGACCTTGTCGAGGACCTCTTGGTCTTGCGATTGTGACAAAGTTCTCCCTCTCCTCTTGTGCGTGGGTGCAATGCGTCAGTGTAAACCAAAAAAGGCAGGCGGCAAAACGCCGCCTGCGCATGTTGCTAAGTCGTTAGAGCCGCAAAAATCGCGCGACTCTTGTGAGCTTTGCATCCTTTAGGCATCGCCGTCGGTATCGGCGGCCTCTTGAGCAGCCTTTGCCGCCTTGGCGGCCTTGGCTGCCTCGAGCTTTGCCTTTTTCTCGGCCTCCTTGCGGGCTTTCTCGGCAAGCTCTTCTTCCGTCCACTCGGGCGTGAAGGAAACAGGCTCGGGCTTGGTGGTAACCGGCGGGCGGTCTTGTTCAGAGATAAGCACACCCTTAGGGCAGGCACGCACACAGGCGTCACAAGCGATGCACTTGTAGGGCCAATGCGTCCAGGTCTCTGTCGCCTTGGTTACCTCGATGGCGTCGGCCGGGCACTTCTTGGCACAGATGCCGCACATGATGCAGCTCTTGACGTCGCCCATGGTGACGCCGCCGCGCGTACGCGCAAAGGGCTCGCGCTTCTCGTACGGATACTTGCGCGTAGGAGCCTTCTTAAACAGGCTCGATATCGTCATGCCGGCAAGTTTGAATACTCCCATGATCGCCTACCTTTCAGTGCAGCTGATGCACGGGTCGATAGTGAGGATGATGTTGGGCACGTCGGCAAAGTCGCAGCCGGCAAGCGCCGCCACCAAGCCAGCAAGGTTCTGGCTTGTCGGGGTGCGCACGCGCATGCGCTCCAGGAACTTGGTGCCGTTGCCCACCGCATAGTAAAACGCCTGGCCACGCGGCTGCTCGACAGTGCACATGGCGCGCGCGTCGGCCGCAGGCTTACCCTTGACGTCGAGCATAACCTCGCCTTGCGGGATCTTTGCGACGAGCTCTTTGATGATGGCGATGGACTGATAGACCTCTTTGATGCGCACATCGCAGCGAGCATAGCAATCGCCTTGGTCTGACAAGACCGGCTCGAAGGCGGCAAGCTCGCCATAGGCACCCACGCCAAAGAGGCGATCGTCCACCACAAGCCCGCTAGCACGACCAAAAGGCCCGACGAGCGAGTTCTCCTGTGCTTGCTCCTTGGACAGGTAGCCGATACCCACCAAGCGGTTCTTGACGGATGCGTCCTCCAAGAAGGCCTTGGCGATGGCACGGTACTCATCCTGCAGGCGCTCAAGCGTGATGACAATGCCGGCCAAGGTCTGGTCAGACACGTCCTGCCTAAAGCCGCCTACGTCGCATGCGCTAAAGATTACGCGGCCACCCGTGCACTCCTCAAAGATGTCGAGTACTTGCTCGCGCAGACGCCAGCAATGCATGAAGAGCGCCTCGAAGCCAAAGGCGTCGGCGGCAAGGCCCAGCCACAACAGATGGCTGTGAATACGGGACAGCTCGTGGAAGATGACGCGCAAATACTCTGCACGGCTCGTTACCTCGATGCCCATGAGCTGCTCGATGCACTGCGAGTAACCCATGGAGTGGCCAAACGAGCAGATGCCGCAGATGCGCTCGGTCACGTAGACAAACTGCGTGTAGTCGCGCTTCTCGACGAGTTTTTCCAAACCGCGATGGATAAATCCAATGCGCGGGATAGCGGTGATGACCTTCTCATCCTCCATGACCAAGTCCAAATGCACGGGCTCGGGCAGGACGGGATGCTGAGGTCCAAACGGAATTACGGTTCTTTTACTCATGGGCCTGCTCCTGCGTTGCATCATCGGCAGACTGCGCTGCTCTGGGGTTCATGGGATAGGCGACGTTAACGGTGTAGAAATCCCCGTCAAAATCGATGTTGATGCCGGTGATATCCACGCCAAAGAGGTCATGCGTCTCGTTTTCAAAGACAAAGGCCGCAGGATAGGACGCGGTGATGCTGGCAACGCTTTGGCCGTCGGGCACGTTGACGCGCACGCCCTCGAGGCCGCCTTCGTAGTCTTGCGGTTGGAAGGTGTACATAAGCTCGACGGAATCTTCCAGAGTGCTTGCGCACAGCTGGACAAAGCGCCAGCCGCGTGCTTTGTAATCAGCCGCGATAGAGGCGACGCTATCAAGCGAAGCCTGAGTGAACACGGGTTCTGGGAACTTGATCATGAGGCCTCCCTATTCGACACCGGCGCTACCGGCGCCGGGGACGTCTTGGACCTGAGCGACGGATGCATGCGCACCCGTTGCGGCGTCTTGCTCGCCGCGAATCTTATCTGCGGCTTGGGCGCTACCCAACGCGGCGCGCTTCTTCTCCAAGATTTCTACGCCGGCCACAACAGCGTCCATGATGGATTCTGGGCGCACGGCGCAGCCGGGAACGTAAGCGTCGACCGGGATTACCGTGTCGGTGCCGCCGAGCACGTTGTAGCACTGCTGGTACACACCGCCACCACAAGCGCACGCGCCACAGGCAACGACGACCTTAGGCTCGAGCATCTGGTCGTAGATCTGCTTGATGACAGGCGCGTTTTGGGCGTTCACGCCGCCGGTGACCACGAAGATATCAGCGTGCTTAGGGTTGCCGGTGTTGATTACGCCAAAGCGCTCTGCATCGTAAAGCGGGGTGAGCGCTGCGAGCACCTCGATGTCGCAGCCGTTGCAGCTCGATCCGTCGTAGTGGATGATCCAGGGCGATTTGCTGGTATAGGACATATGAGGCACCTCCTTAGATGAAGAGCAAGTAGACGATGTTAAGACCGCCCAAAACCAAGGCAACCAGCCAAGAGCTCTTGAGCATGGCCTGCCACTTGACGCGGGCGAAGTTGTTGTCGATCAAAATCTCGAGCAGGTAGACCACGATGCAAACGATGACCGTGATCACGGCGCCGGTGAGGTTAAAGCCGCCCCACATGATAAAGACGCCCACCCAGCCCAAGAAGAGGATGTTCTCGTACCAATGCGAGAGCTCTACCAGAGCAAGGGTCTTGCCGGAGAACTCTGTAGTGACGCCGCGCACGAGCTCTTGGTGCGCGTGATGGCTCATCGAGATATCAAAGGGGCTCTTGCGCAGCTTGATGGTGAGCACGTACACAAAGCCGATGAAGATAAGCGGTGCATAGCGGATGGCCGGCACGTCAGCGGCGATGATGTCTTCCACGCGGAAGGTGCCCGTGGCCATGAACAAGCCGGCAGCCACGATAAGCACCATGGGCTCGTAGCTCATGACCTGGATAATCTCGCGCTGTGCGCCCAGCTCGGCGTAAGGGCTGCGCGACGCATAGGCCGCCACGATCAGGAACAAAGACCCGAGCGTGAGAACAAACACGCACAGCAAGAAGTTGCCACCGGCAAAGAAGACCACGCCGGCTATGACGATGAAGATGAGGTACAGCCACACGTAGAGGTCTTGCGCGCCGTTGACGGTCGCGTCCTCTTTGTTGAGCAGCTTGCGGAAGTCGTAATAGGGCTGCAGGAGCTTGGGGCCCACACGGCCTTGCAGGCCGGCCGACAGCTTGCGGTCGATGCCAGAGAGCAGGCAACCCAAAACAGGGGCGAGCACCAAGAAGGCGATGATGCCGATGATAGATCCAATACCGAGGTTCATGGCCTACTCCTCCTCTTCTTGCGTGTCGTCGGAGTCGTCGGTCGTACTCGAGTCGTCCGTGCTGTCTGCGTCATCTGTACTGGTGTCATAGGTGCTTTCAACCTGAGACGCGTAGTACTGCTCGTAGATGACTTCCATGAGATCCTCTTTGGAGTTGATGCCCATGGCAGCGTATTGATCGGCGTAATCGTCAAACGCGGCAGCGTAGTAGTTGTAGTAGCTCATGTACTCGTCAAAGCCTATGCCGGCGCTCTTCCAAGAGCTAGCGTTGTAACTTACCTGAGCCTCGACGGTTGAGGTGATGCTGTCTTGGTACTGGTGGCACTGGTTGATGGCATAGCCAAAGCCGCCGGCCAGCAAGCACAGGCTCAAGCTCAAGCCAATGATTGTCATCTTTTTCTCGCCAAAGATGTCGTCCATGTACCAGTTGCGCTGGCTTGCATGAGCGGGCTGACCAAAGGAGTCCAGGTAAGTGCGCTTGCCAAAATCGACACCCGCGCCTGCCATATAGACGGGCACGACCTTCTTTTTGGTCTTGCCGCTAAAGCTCAAGAACACAACGGCAACCACCAAGGCGATAACAGCCATGCACCACAAGTTGCCCGCAGAGATGGTGGAAGAAACGCTGCCAAAGACCTGCTCGAGGTACGGGACCACAACGTTGCTGGAAACAAGCGGGAAGCAGATGCACAGGCCAACGGTGAGCACCGTCATAAGGCCCATGGCCGACCACTCGCTGCGATAAACCGTGCCTTCCACGTCTTGATCGCCAGCGTTTGCGATGGCCAAGATTTTGCCGAGCCACTTTGCCCAGAAGACAAAGGTAGCAGCAGAGCCAAAGGCCAAGACCAAAATCAAGACGACGTTGCCGCTTGTGATGATGGCCTCAAAGGCTGCCCACTTGGAAACGAGCATGCCAAAGGGCGCAATGAACATAGCCAAGATACCCACGGCCATGAGGCGAGCCAGCATGGGCATCTTCTCAAAGAGCTGGTCGAAGGACTCTATGTCGCGGCTTCCCACATGATGCTCTGCCGTGCCCACGCACAGGAAGAGCAAAGACTTTGCCGCAGCATGGAAGATGAGCAAAAAGATTGCTGCCCAAATGGCAGCAGCCGAGCCAATGCCTGCACACAAGGTGATCAGGCCCAGGTTGGAGATGGTGGAGTAAGCAAGCACGCGCTTGGCGTTGGTCATGTTGATGGCCGCCATCGCGCAGATGATAAAGGTAGCGCCGCCAACGAACATAACGATGTAGCCGGGGAGGTTGGCACCCAGGCACGGCGCGAGCTTGATGAGCAAGAAGACGCCCGCCTTGACCATAGTGGAGCTATGGAGCAAAGCAGAGGTAGGCGTAGGCGCCACCATGGCGCCCAGCAGCCAGGACTGGAACGGCATCTGCGCGGCCTTGGTAAAGCCCGCAAGCGCCAAAAGCATGACGGGCATGACCGTCAAGAAGCCGTAGCTGGAAGAGGCGTAGCTCAGGGTGCTGGAGATAAACTGGTCAAGCTCGAGCGTGCCGTAAACCACAGCCACCCACACCAAAGCGGCCGCAAAGGCCAAGCCGCCGATGAGGTTCAAGACGATCTGGCGGTTGGCATTGTCGATAGCCTCTTGCGTGCGCGTGTAGCCGATGAGGGCAAACGAGCAGACGGTAGTTACCTCCCAAGCGCAAAGCATCCACGCCATGTTGTTGCAGATGACGATGGCAAACATCGCAGAGAGGAAGATGAACATCAGCGCGAAGAAGGTCGGGCGGCGATCTGCACCAGAGGTGTTGTGCCTCTCATGATCGCGCATGTAACCCAAGCCGTAGACGCAGATGCCGCTGCCGATAATGCCGATAACCAAGATCATGATGATGGTGAGGTTGTCGACGTAAAGCGCGTTTGCGACCTCGATATCATGGGCAACGGTAAGCTCAAACCAGACAATCAGACAGGTTTGAACCAAGGCGAGCACCGGTGCGAGGTACTTCTTGTTGCAGATTCCCTTGACGATGACGTAAAGGCCCAAGACGACGTCTATGGCCAACGCCACGTAGTTCACGACATGCGCAAACTCCTCCCCCACCGCAACGGTGTACGTGCCCTGGCTGCACTGGGTGATAAAGCTGATGGCCGCGAAGATCGAGGCACATGCAATAACCAAGGCACCGATGACGGTGATGAAGGTCCGGGGCTTTTCTGATCTGACGATGAGCAGAAGCAGCGCCACAACGGCGGGAGCTGCAATCAGCGTGCCCAAAGTCGGCAAGGCTGTGAGTTCCAAACCTCCTCCTTTCACAAGCTGGACATGAAGTCTTTATGGAATATAAGCGCTGCACACGCCGGCCTACCCGCGCGCCATGGCTGGCATCGGTGAGCGGGAACGGGCAAAATGCGCCCGTGAGCGGGCAAAACCGCTGGTAGGAGCTTTACGTTTGCAAGCAGGGGTATATCCGCAGAAAGATGATGGTCGCCCAAGCTGAAAGGCAGCTTAAGGATGCAAGGTGTCTAGCCTCTCCCCTCTAGCGCGGCGTGCCGTCGCTTTCTAGAC
>CAYQLX010000012.1:0-24543 GCA_964418305.1 uncultured Coriobacteriaceae bacterium
GCGGCCTTTTGTATCCGCTACGAATATGGGTACATCTTTGGACAGCATCGCGCCACCGGACAAACGCCGCCCAAGCAGACTCCAGCACCCCATGCCAGCAACACGGTGCAGCCAACCTTAAGACGCAAGGCAAGCTGCAGCCTATGCGCCCTAGCCCTCTGCAGGAAAGAACAGCGCCAGCTCGTCTTTCTTGGCAGGCTTGGTAGCAAGCGAAACCACGACCATGAGTAGCAGCGACACGGCGATGCCGATAGTAATCTGATGCAGCCCAAAGAGCTTGATGCCAGCCGCCATGCAAGCGCAATAGGCAAGCGTACCGCCCACCATGGACGCGATGGCGCCCTCCTTGGTGGCGCGTCGCCAGAACAAACCCATCACGAACACCCAGCAAAACGCTGTCTCGAGCCCGCCAAAGGCAAACATGTTGATCTTCCAAATGACATCGGGCGGGACAAGCGCCAGAACAAAGACTACGATGCCAACGCCAAAGGTCACCGCCTGGCTCGCAGACACAATATGCCTCTCTTGGGCCTTGCCACCCCTTTGCTCAACGCGGTGCATCCACAGGTCCTTGACGATGGAGCTCGACGCGGCAATGAGCAAAGACGACACCGTGGAGATGGAAGCCGCGATAGGCCCGATAATGGCCACGCCGGCAAGGATTGGGGGCAGCGTGGAAGCGATGGCTGTGGGAATAATGCTGTCGACGGTGCCGTAGGACTCTAGAGGATCGGTGAGAACACCTGCCGCCAGCACGCCCATGGACGTGCCCACAATCATCATGAAGCCGATAACCACGGTGCCGATGATCATGGCGCTCTTCATCGACCTGACGTCGCGCGCGCCCACGCAGCGCACGACGCTTTGCGGCAGGCAGAAGGTAAAGACACCCACGATGAGCCACTGGGTGAAATACAACCCGTAGGGCATGCTGCCGCCCGAGAGCGGCTCCATCATCTGCGGGTGATTAGTGCGGATGGTATCCATCATCTGCTCGATGCCGCCGCCAGCGCTTATCAAGCCGCCGGCAAGAACCACCAGACCTAAGATCATGACGATGCCGCACAGTGCGTCGGTAATCGCCACGCCCTTAAAGCCGCCTATGGTCGTAAAAACGATGACGGTGATGCCAAAGAGCACCAAGCCCATCTCATAGGAAAATCCCGTCACGCTCTCAAAGAGTTTGGCGCCGCCCACAAACTGGGCCACCATCGTAGCTGCAAAGAAGACGACGATAATTACCGCACTTGCCACAGCGAGGGCATTTGACTTATAGCGCTCGCGCAAGACGTCGATAACGGTCACGGCACCCATCTTGTGCGAGATGAGCATCATCTTCTTGCCCAAGATGCCGTAGAGCAAAAACAGGCAGGTAACCTGGATGCCGGCCATGTACACCCACCCAAAGCCGATGCTCCATGCCTGGCCCGGGCCGCCCACAAACGAGCTTACAGATCCGTACGTGGCAACCGTGGTCATAGCCAAAACGAAGCCGCCCAAGGTGCGGTTGCCGATGTAATACTTGCTTGCAAAATCGCCGCCTTGAGCATTGCTTGAGCGGCGCGCCCAGATGCTCAGCACGACAGCGATTATCAAAAAAATGGCAAGCGGCAGAAGACTCACAAGGCTTTGCATCAGCGCTCACCGCCTTGTTCATCATCTTCATCTAAATCGAAGTCCGCGAAGAAAAAGCGTGCGAGTACAACAGCGACGACGATGGCAAAGACCCAAGTCCCTACCGTGCCCGTCACCGCCCACAGAGGGATGCCCATGACGCAGATATCCACGCCCGACAACCCAAAACCGCAAACAGCCCAGACGACAATCGTTGCCGCTAGGGCACCGACCGTGATCCGGGCTTCCTTATTGCATTGGCGCAGCTTGGCGCCATATGCGCTCTCATGTTCAGTCTTCATTTGTGCTCCTTTTCGTTTCAGCTGCTCTCCCGTTTGGAGAGTCACCAGTGTCTAAAGGCTGACTTGCGTAATACTATCTATCGCACTTAGCAAAAGCAACACGCAAGCATGCTAGACAAGGAGCACGCCGCACACATGACGCAAGAAATGATCGACATCTACGACGAGGACATGACTTTCACGGGCATCACTGTACCCAGGAAGGGTGCCTTCATGAAAGAAGGCCAGTTCATGCTCTACGCGCTGGCCATCGTCGAGGACATGCAAGGACGCATACTAATTACCAAGCGCGCCATGGATAAGAAATGGGCTGCAGGCCAGTGGGAGGTGCAAGGCGGCGGCGTGGATAGCGGTGAGACCCCGCTACAAGGCGCCGTACGTGAGGTATTTGAGGAAGTAGGCCTCAAGGTGAGCCCAGATGAGGCGCGCTTTTGCTATCGCTACACCAACGTCGACCTTAAACGCGGCGACAACTACATCAATAGCATCTACCGCTTCAAGCTGGACTTCACCTTGGAAGACGTCGCGCTGCAAGAGCGCGAGGCCACCGATTGCAAGCTCGCCACATGGGATGAGATTTGCGATCTTGAACAGCAGGGCAAGTTCTTGCACTTTGCGCGCATCAAGAAGGCATTGGAGATAGGTTAAAAGGCAAGCACATGAACCTCGACAGCAAACTTGAAACACTGCGCGACTACATAAGCAAGCTGGGTTGCGCTGCAGTGAGCTTCTCTGGCGGAGTAGACTCGACCTTCCTGCTAGCCGTTGCGCACGAGGTGCTAGGACCTCGCGTCTTTGCCCTCACCGAGTCAAACCCCCTCTACCCCGCACGTGAGACAAGCGAGGCCACGGCTTTTTGCAAGCAGCACGGCATTAGGCAATACGTGGTGGAGCATGACATAAGCAGCTGGGAGGCCATGCAAACCAACCCGGCAAACCGCTGCTACCTGTGCAAAACCAAGCTCTTTAGCATCCTGCGCCAGATAGCAGATGAGCGCGCAGTAGAGCTTGGGTTCATAGGTAAGGAAGAGCGCATCAGCTTTCTGGAAGGGTCCAACGCAAGCGATCTTCTGGATTACCGCCCCGGCCACAAGGCAGTAGTGGAGCTTGGGGTTCTAAGCCCGCTTGAGGCAGCGGACCTTACCAAGGATGAGATTCGCACCCTGTCGCGCCAGATGGGGTTGCCCACGGCAGGCAAGCCGTCCTTTGCCTGTCTAGCAACGAGGTTTCCCTACGGACAAGCCATCACGCCACAGCTCCTCAAGCGCGTTGACGCCGCAGAGCAGCTGCTTATAGAGCAGGGGCTGGGGCAGCTGCGCGTGCGCATGCATGAGGGCGGCACGCTCGCGCGCATCGAGGTGGCGCCCAGCCGTATTACAGACTTGATGGCTTATCTGGCAGGCGGCGGCAGCACGAAGTTGCACGAGCTGGGCTTTAATCATGTGAGCATCGATGCCGACGGCTATCGCACCGGCAGCATGAACACTGGTATCGAGCAATAGACACTGCTCGTCACCCTCTGGCGCAGGACATACCTGCGCAGCTTAATAGGCAGTTCACCGTCGCGAGGCGCCATGAGCGCGTGCTAGACTCGCTTGCGTACAAAAACGATTGCAACGGGACTGCATATGGCACTAATCGACAAGCTCAAGAACAGAAACGGCAGCACCGTTGCCGACGACGTGCCCATTGATGATCGACGCGTGAATCTGTTTACCAAAATCTTTGGCATTCTGTGCATCGTTGTAGGCGGCGGCATGGTTGCCGCCTTGGTTTTGGGGTTGCTAGCGCTAGCACGCCAGATGGCCCACGGCCAGGTCTTCCATGAGAGCACTGCAGCCATGATCCTCTATGTGGTCTTGTATATTCTGCTGGTGCTCTTGGCTAGCGTGCATCTGCTCTTGGGTGTACATATCATCAAGAACCGCCGCAAATACGCAGCGCGCACGATAATCGTCCTCATGGCAGTCACCGGCATCGCTTTATTCTTAAACATTCTGATTTTTGGCATCGACGCGACAGCTCTCGTCTTGCTTGCCACCTTACTGGTACAGTTTGCCATCTCGTCGTATCTAGACCCGTCCCTTGCCCAAGAGCGCCGCTTGGATAGGGAGCTTCGCGCCTTGCAAGACCGCAGCCAGCTGGAAGAGGGTACGCTAGGCCGCGACCCAACGGGCAAGGGCTACATCACCTTGAACTTCTTCAACTGCTTTTGGATCTTTCTGGTGTGCTGCATCCTAGGGGACTTTCTCGAAGTGGGTTACGTGCTGGTCAAAGACGGGTATTTCATGCACCGCAGCGGTATGCTCTTTGGCGCCTTCTCCCCCATTTACGGCATGGGTGCCCTGTTTATGACCATGGCGCTCAACCGCTTCTATAACCGCAATCTTATTCCCATCTTCTTCGTGAGCGCCGTGATAGGCGGCGCGTTCGAGTTTGCCGTGAGCTGGTTTTGGGAGACGGCCTTTGGTGTGGTGTGCTGGGATTACAGCGGAACCTTCATGAACATCTGCGGTCGCACCAATCTCTTCTACATGTGCATGTGGGGCCTTTTGGGAACGATATGGATAAAGCTCCTGCTGCCAAGGATGCTCGCCCTTATCAACTGCATCCCCTGGAAGTCGCGCTACACCATAACCGTCGTCGCCGCCGCGTTCATGCTGGTAAACGCTGTGATGACCGTGCAGTCCATAGACTGCTGGACCAAACGCGTTGCAGGCGAGCAACCACAAAGCGCCATAGAACTCTTCTACGCAGAAAACTTCCCAGATTCTTACATGGAAACGCACTTCGAGACGATGAACGTGCAAACTGACGCCACAGCAAAGGGCTAGCCCTCAAAACATGCCACATGTTGTCGTATAATCGCCACACACAAAACTGCGACACCATGTAGCAAAAAAACATAGACAGAGGTCACTCCATGAAGCAAGCAGAACGAACAGCCCGCACCAAGGCGGGGCTCATCAACGCATTCTGGAAGCTCTACAAGACAAAACCGCTCGACCAAATATCCGTGCGTGAGATAACCGACGCGGCCGGAGTTTACCGCTCTACGTTCTACCTCTACTTCAAAGACGCAGCCATGGTTCTCGCCCATTTAGAAGAAGAGCTCTTGGCGCGCTTGGAAACGAAGCTCGAGTGGATAGGCCATCCACTGGAGCTGAAGGACATCCCCTCTATAGTCGCTGAGTTCTACAACAAGGATGGCTCCTATCTCTACCCTCTGCTCAAAGAGGGCGGCGATCACGCCTTTGCCGATCGCGTATTGGCGCTTTTGCAGCCGCGCGTAGCTGCAGACGCGGCGCTTGACGAGCAACAGACCGCCCAAGCCGTGCGCTTTTGTTTCTATGCCAGCGTGGCGCTCATGTCCGACGCCTACCCTCATCGCCGCAAGAAGCCGCTTGAGGACGTGGCCGCCTTTGCAGCGACGTTGATTGCAGACACCAGCAACGCCGATAAGGGTGCCGATAATGACGGTACCAGTAGCAGTACCACGGCCAGCGCTTGCGACACCAGAGAAGATGCCGCCGCCTCCGATGCAATCGACACCAACGAAGCAGCGAGTGTAGCGGCGGATACTGTTGCCGTGAACGATAAGCCCCACGACGCTGATATCGATGCTCCCGAAGCCGCCGCTGTAAGCAAGCCTGCCGCCAAGAGCACCAAGCCTAAGAAGGCCAACACCAAGAAGAAACGCAGTACACCAAAACCCAAGCAAGACAAGCCCATCCCTGCCACGGCTCCAGAAGACGAGGATATCCAAATGGCGCTGTTCTAAAGTCGCCCATGACCTTTAGCTTGAACCCACGATGCTTACAAGACCATCGTGTTTTGTTAGCTGCAAGCTAAGGTTGTCTTAAGGCGCACAGCGTATAATCTTTGCCATGCATAAAACGCCAGACATCGACAGGTTCGCACCAGCAAGCCAGGAAGCAAAGGCGCCCTTGGGCAACCAAGAGACAAAAGCGCCCTTGGTGAGCATCGTTTTGCCCATGTATAACTCGGCAAAGACTATCGCCTGCTGCATAGAGAGCATCAAACGCCAGACCATGGGCGACTTCGAAGTCCTGCTCATAGACGACGGCAGTACCGACGACAGCCTTGCCGTAGCTGCAAAGAATGTCCGCGGTGATGAGCGCTTCCGCATCATAAGCCGCGAGAACCACGGTGTCTCACTCACGCGCAACTTTGCCTTGGCGCTTGCGCGCGGCACCTGGGTGGCCTTCATCGACGCAGACGATTGGTTTGCGCCTTACGCGCTGGAAGCCATGGTCGACGGCGTGCAGCAAGGTGCCGAGCTTGCCGTTTGCAGCTTCTATCGCGTGGGAGGAGAGCGCTACTCCGTCAAGCGCCAAGAGCCAACGTGCCTGATGTCTTACAACAACTACGTCAAAGCCATGTCCAAAGCACCGGCCAACTACTTCTTTGCCTGCCTATGGAACAAGCTCTTCAAGCGCTCTATCATCTGCGAGGCTGGTTTGGAGTTCGACAACACGATGGACTTCGCAGAAGACCACGTCTTTGTCTTGCGCTACCTGCTTCACACGAGCCATGTAGCTGTGGTAGACAGGCCCGTCTACTTCTACGTAGACACCCCGGGCAGCTTGGTGCATAACGCCATGAACCTGGCAGATTTTGCCGAGAGTCGCACGATTTTGGCCGATCACTACGAGGCTGTCTGCAAAAAAGCGGGAATGTCGAGCACGATGAGCGCGGGCTATGTGGCAGGGTTTGTGTTCTCGCCCGCAACAGACGGTATCGTAACCGCGCTCGACGAGAAGCTGTGCGAAGGAATGGTTCCACCTGCGGCAGCCAAACTGGATTCGCGCTTTAACTACCTCTTCTACTAGGCGCGAGGCGCGTGCCGCCAGCCTGTGTACGCGAGGCGCTATCTAGACTCAATGTGCCCTTGCTCGTCGCCATGGCTCAAAGCGTTTTGTGCCTTGCCGGTAAAGTTGATGCACACAGCGCCTATGGCAAAGGGAACCCAGAAGATTAGACCGCGATAAGCCAAAGCCAGCGCCGCAGCTACAGATGGCGACGCGCCGTAAGCAGTCATGAGCAGTGCAATGAGAACCTCCACCGCACCTATAGTCTGCAGGACGAAGGTAGCAATTACAAAGCCCGCCACATAGCCGGCAATCAGATAGGGCACCGCCGTGAACCCAAAGGCAAAGCCCGTTGCCACAAAGCAGCAACAGTCAAAGGCATGGGCAGCCACGAAGCGCGCAAAGGTAGAGGCAGCAGAGCGCGGACGGCTTGCTGCCATGACAGCCGCAGAATGAAACGACTTTGTGACCTTGGCCTCAAAGGGCTTAAGCGGTTTACGCTTGAATTTGCCAAGCACGGCATTGGCTTTGCGGCGTACCCAGTGCAAGAGCGCCATGAGCCTGCGCTGATCGCGGTAGCCCAAAACCAGAACGAAGGCCACGAACCCAATCATCGCCGCCATGGCAGCAACACCGGCCAAGAGGTAGAGCTGCATTTGCCCGGTTACAAGAAGGATGACAAGGCCTATGAGCATCACGACGGCAAACCCGCCAAAGTAGCCAATCTTTTCCAAGAAGACCACGCTCACGGACTTTCCCGCGGGCATGCCCTGCTTGTAGCACCAACTCGCAATCAAGACAGAACCCGCGGTGCCCGCAGTAGGCGCGCAGTCATTGGCAAAGGTCACGCTAAAGACAAGCGGCACGACGTGGGTATAGGAGACTTCCTCATCAACAAGTCTGAACAGCCCCTTATACGCAAAGGCATGTGTGAGGTAACGACCAAAAAGACAGACGAAGGCGATGGCGAAAGGCAACGGGCGCACAGCAGACAACGTGCTGACAAACTCGCCCAAGCTCTCGCGCTTGAAGGCTACGACGAGCACAACGAGCACGATGACGACAACCGGGAGTATGAGGTTCCAGCGCTTTGCCATACCTTGTCTTTCAAGCAGATGGGATACACACGAAAAAACCCGGCGTTGCGGGCAGCAGGTAAAAGTATAGAAAACATCGCGGCGCTGCGCCGCTAAAAACAGGAACACTGCACAAGCAAAGACCGGTCGCACACTGTGCGTCGGGCATATAATCATGCCTTGGCATAACGCAACAAGGGAGGACGTATGCCCGAGGTACCAGTTTCACGCCAGTTCAATGGCACTATGCGGCTCATAGAGGTGCAGCTTCGTCGCGCCGCAGAGACCTACGACATCAACCGCAATCTGGCTATCTGCATGGACAAGGGCATGCTCACCCAAGACGACGCAGACTTCATCCTCCAGGCCTTTGACCTCAAGGCACGCATAGACGCCGGCGAGCCACTTGACGAGGAGCACGCGGCTCAGGTCATCAAGCGCCTGCATAAGCTCGCGGCATCCAACCTCAATATGGGTGACTGCGCGTAAGCCACGTTAAGCGATGCCGTCTGAAGCCCAGACGGCTGACAAACGGAATTCGGAGCAGAGCTTGCCGGAAAGGCTCGCGGGAGCGAGGACTGTTTGAGCGCGAAGCGCGAGTTCCGCAGCTGCGAGCCTTGGAGGCAAGCTCGGGTGCGGAGTCTGACGTTTGGATGCCGTCTGGGCATCAGACGACAAACTACACTTCGTCCGCAAGCACACTTACAGCAAATCGGCAATCTCGTAGATGAGGCGCTCGGTCTTCTCCCAGCCAAGGCAGGCGTCGGTGATGGACTTGCCGTAGACACCCTCCCCCACCTTCTGATTGCCGTCCTCTATATAGCTTTCCACCATGAAGCCCTTAATGAGCCCTTTGAGTTCCTTGTTGTACGAGCAATAGTTGAGCACCTCTTTGATGATGCGCGGTTGCTCGAAGGGGTTCTTGCGCGAGTTGGAGTGGTTGGCGTCAATCACTACGGCGGGATTGGCCAGCTCGGGCTTTGCCTGGTAAAGCTCGTTTACGCGCACGAGGTTCTCGTAATGGTAGTTGGGGTAAATGCCACCTTGCTCGTCGGTGTAGCCGCGCATGATGACATGCGCCAACGGGTTTCCGGCAGATCGCACAGACCAGCCGCGATAGATGAAGTCATGCTCGCTTTGTGCAGCCACCACCGAGTTCATCATCACCGACAAATCACCAGACGTCGGGTTCTTCATGCCCACGGGAACCTCGATGCCGCTTGCCACGAGCCTGTGCTCTTGATTTTCTACCGAGCGCGCACCCACAGCCACATAGCCTAAGACATCGTCGAGGTACTTGTAGTTTTGTGGATAGAGCATCTCGTCTGCGCAGGTGAGGCCTGCCTCATTAACAGCACGCATGTGCAGCTCACGCGTGGCGATGATGCCGTTGAAGGCATCAGGTGCGGCAGTCGGGTCTGGCTGATGCACCAGACCCTTATAACCTTGGCCGGTCGTGCGCGGCTTGTTGGTGTAAACGCGCGCAACGATGCAGATCTTGTCCTGGACCTTGGGCTGGACCTGCGCCAAGCGCATGATGTAGTCCATGACAGAATCTTCGTTATCTGCCGAGCAAGGCCCGATGATGAGCACGATGCGGTCGTCTTGACCCTTGAAAATGCGCTCGACCTCGCTGCGGCGACGCTCTACCAAGTCCCGCATCGTATCCGACAGCGGATACATCTCCTTGACAGCCATGGGGATGGGCAGCTTGCGCTCAAAGGTCATATTCATGACGTACTCTCTTTCAGATAAATCACATTATGTGAGAAGGTTATGCCAAATTGTTAGAACGTATTCTAGTCCTCTTGTAAGGCCAGAAAATGAGAATCTGTGATTAGCAGGTGGGCGGAAGATTGCGATGACCCAAAATGTGGCGAATCAGATAACCCTCGCGTGGATTGGCATCGCTTGCGATGAACTTGCACGGCTTAAAAACATCGAAGACGCCTTGCAAGATGAGCGCTCCGGCAGCCATGGTATCGAGCCGCTGCGGGCATGCCTGCTCGACAGCATCGCGCAAGCCCGCATCAAAGAGCCGCTTGTCGCCGGCCGCAATCCCCGCCAACGCGCGAGCCGTCCCGCCGATTCCAAAGAGCACCGGCTGCTGTGACAGCTTTACCGTCGCACAGCAAGAAAGCTGTTCCTCTATGTAGCGCCCCATAGCATCGACCTCTTGGGCTGTGGGCCAAGCATCGGCTACGAAACGCGCAGAAAGCGTGCGTGACCCAAGGTCTAAGCTACGCATGAAGACGATTGAGCCGCCCTCTGCTACCACGAGCTCGGTAGAGCCGCCTCCCACGTCTGCCATCACGGCGCAGGCCGGTTTGTAGCGATGCGCAAGGCTCGCAAAACCGCAGGCTGCCTCCTCCATGCCGTCCAAGACACAGACGTCTGCACCACAGCGTTCCTTGATTGCTACGATAACCTGCTGCTCGTTGGAGCGGCCGCGCAGAGACGCCGTGGCAAAGACATGCTGCTCAGACGCTTGGTACTCGCGGCGCGCAATATCAGAAAGCTCGGTCACAGAAGCGCACGCAAGCTCGATACCACGGCTGTCCAGCGTATTGCCAGCCACGACGCGCCCGGCCAAGGCTGTGGGGATACGTTTGAACCCCAGCTCTTTAAAGCTGCCGTCATCGCAAAGCTCGTACACGTTGAGCCGCGAGCTATTGGACCCTATGTCTATGACCGCTACGCGCGTATCCACAGGCTGTCACTCCTCTTCTTGCACAGCACGCAACCCTAGCGGCGCGCCAGATCCAAGACCTTCATGGCGCAAAACACCGATACATATGCCGCCGATGCTCTGTGTCCCTGTGCCGTCACGTCGTCAACGATATGGCGCAGCTCCGCAAAACGGCGCTGAGGCATACAGCGCTCAAACACCGCTGCAGCCACCTGCTCGAAGTCAGGATCATCGCAGGCAGCAAGCTCGCGGTCTACCTGGGCGATGAGCAGCGAAAACAGCTCGTCGCTATGCAGAGACTCGAGCTGCTGAGCATAGCGATGCATAAACCCAGTGCCCCAGAGCATGTGACGCTGTAGATGCGCAGCCTCGTCTTGGGAGTGCGAAGCCAAGAGCACGTCGAGATGCTGCGAGTCCTTGAAGTCGCGATAAAGGACCACGGCGCTTTTGAGCGTGGCTGTAGTTCGGCGCATATTGCCGCGCACCTGGACAACATGCCGCGGCTCGGCCCCGTCACGCTCGTCTTTGACGGTGTAGGTGAGCCGCTCGAGCAGCGATGCTAGGCGGTCTTGCTCGTAGAGACGATCGAGGTCCCCTTCTGCGCGCTCGACCTTTGCGCAATTGCTCACACGTGACAGGCATGTAGCGCGCTTAAGCCCCTTGCAGGCAAGAAGCCACTTCAAGTATCCGTCTGCGTCCATAGCGCCTCCTGCAAGAAAGACGATGAGTCGGCGCTACGCGATGCGACCACTGCAAAGCGCCGTATTGGTTTGATTGCGTGCGGAGCATGCAGCAACATACTGCAGCCCCAGGTTCGTTGCAAACACGGTAGCACGTTTGCAAACACAAAAAGGACGGCAGGACCCGATAATCCTGCCGCCCCTAACTAACGCACGGTATGCGGTGCGCCTAGAAGATTACGACCTTGGTACCTATCGGCAGCGTGTCATAGAGCCACTTGGCGTTTTTGAGCTCGAGTCTCACACAGCCGTGCGACGCCCACGTGCCCAGGTTGGAGAAGATGATATCGCTGTCCTTCTGGCTGCCATTGTTCTTGTAGCCCACGCTGTGGAACATCAGCTCGCGCTCGGCATCAAAGACGACGCCGTAATAGCAGCTATAGGCGTTCTCCTCACCGTGGAAGACATACTCCTTGTCCTCTACGGTGTAGCTTCCCGTAGGCGTTGGGCTTGACGAGGCACCTACGCAGCACTGCCAAAAGCGCACACGCTTCCAATGACCCTTGCTGCCGGTGTAGACAGCCGTGTAGCAGGTGGAGCGGTCGCACAAGAGCAGGTAGCCCGTAGCAGAGCTAGTTTTGTTCGCTTTCTTGTCGAGTGTTGCCTTGGCCTTTTGCAAGGCGAGTTTCTCTGACGACTTCTTGAGCACGCCGTTGGAATCCGAATAATGATTAGCCGTGCTTCCGCAGGAGACACCGCCCTTGTAGACAAGTTTGACCTGGAATGCACTCACATTGAAGTCATCAAAGACCTTGCTACCGGCGAGCTGGCCGTTTTTGGCCCAACCCATCCAACCGTAATTCTTGACGTAGACGCGGTAGTAGACATCGTAGTAGCTCCTGAGCTTCCCTTTGCGGTTGATGGAGATAGCAGTGACGGGGTAGCTCTTGCTCTTGACACCGGCGCGCTTGCCAGATTTGGTCTGCTTACTGATTCCCTTCGTCTTCTGGTAGACCCTGTAGGTAAAGTAGCCGGACACGGTCTTGGAGTTGTTCTTGACGGCGATGCCTATACCGTTGGATGCCGTCTTTGCGGCCTTGCCCGCGGTATTGCCCAACTTCTTGGCTTTCTTGGCCTTACCGCTGGCGTTATAGAGCGTATAGGTAGCCGCCGCACTGGAAGACGTGATAAAGGCGGCTTCGGCGGAACCTGGGGCGGCCTTACCCTTCTTTTTGATTACAACCTGGAGGTCTGACAGGTCGCGTAGTATGCCGCTCGTGCCGGCCTTGGCGCCGTCGCTTGCCCAGCCAAGCCAAGAAGTGCCGCGTGTCTTCACGCGATAATGGACGGAATAGTACTTTGCTACTGTGCCGGTGAGCTTGATACGGATGGCTTGAATCTTCGTGCCGTCGGTGCCGGCGCTCGTGCCGTCGCTCTCCCAGGCGCCCCACTTCGAGCCGCTGAGCACCTTGTACTTGATACCTATGGTGTAGCTGTCCTTGATCGCGTCATCGAGCTCGTCGATGGGGCGTATCTTCATGCGCACGCATTCCAGGCGCTTTGTGGTAGAGGTCGTGGTAACCCAAGCCTTAGCGCCGGGACCCATCTCATCGCTGCCGTTGACTGTGACCGTCTGCCATTTCTGGCTCTTATTACTGTCATGGCTATAGGCATACGAGACGCTGATGCAGGGCTTGACCTTGGAAGAGAGCTTGTCGACATCGGGAGCGGGCTTAGGATCCGGGTCCGGCGTCGGATCTGTTCCGGAATCAGTGCCGTCGCCCGAGCCGTCGCTGGAGCCGCCATCGGAGCCATCAGTTGTACCGGAATCCGAGCCATCAGTCGTGCCGCTGGCAGCGCCGTCTGCAGAACCGGAGCCGTCGGTAGCGGTGCCATCCGTGTCACTTCCAGCAACAGCACTGGCATCATCAGCAACTGCGCCAGCCTGCTGGCCCTCTGTGTCTTGCGCATAGGCGCTTACCGCGCCTGCTGGCACCATACCCAAAGTCAGTGCGCCTGCTGCAAGCGCACAGCAGATATTTCTCAGAATGGTTTGATGTCGTCTCATCTACGTTTACCTTCTTTAGCTTGCTGCGTTTAAGTTTTCATTAAGCACTCCCGCGGAGTGCAGACAGTCTAGACCCATCTAGCCTTTGTCGATGTGGAATTTCACTGTAATCGAGTCTTTTCCCACCGTCACCTTGGGCTCGCCCTTGAGCTTGAGATAGTAGCGCTCTGCCAGTGCCTGAAAAGAACGCTGCGTTGCATCGCTAAATGCTGTGAGGTCCTCTTTAGCAATCTTGAGCCCGCGATGATCGCCGTAGAGATCGACCTTGGCCTGGCTGGGTTTTTGGACCTCTGCCATAGCAAGAGGGCTTTTGGCCGGCGCAATTTGGCCAGCAATGATGCGATGCGCCGTGCGCTCAGATATAGGCAGGGCAATGGAGCGGCAAGCCTCGGCGAGCTCTGCAGCATCTGCGCAAGCCGCAGGGCGCAAGGCTACAGGCAGGTCGTCCACATCGTCGCAAAAGAGCAACTGGTCATCTGAAAGCCGCTTTTGTCCATCGACGTACAAGCGGGCGACGATATCGGTTGGCGAGCCGTAGTAGACGTTGACTTTGTCGCGGTGCTCGAGCGAGAACTCGATGATATTGCGGACGATGTTATGCGGGCCTGTGGCCACGGCAAGAGCACCTTGGTCGTCGCGCGCGAGCTTGGGATAGGTAGATTGATCTGCCTTCTCGGGGAGCTGTTCTAGGTCAACTTCGACCTTAAAGCTCGAGCCTAGGCCCAAATCGCCTGCGGCAACGCCAGCAGAGGCCGTGTTGCACTTGATCGAGTACAGCGCCATGCCACGCCCGTGTACGCCCCATCTGTCCATGACCATGCTCTCGAGCTTGGAGGTAACACGCGGCTCGAAGATACGCTCCTGCAAAGCTGTGGGCACGCCGTCGCCGTCGTCTACAAACACAAGCGTTTTGTGCGAGCCTTCGCGCGAGACAGCGAGGTAGATGTTTTTGGCATGGGCGTCGCGACTGTTGCGCAGCATCTCGACGACGATGTCCTCTACGGCGCGAATGTCATGCTTTGCCTGGCGACGCTCGGCCTCAGCGGTCTTAAGGCGCACGAAGCCGTCGCCGAGGTTTTCCTCTACGGTAAGGTGCTCGTCGCCTGATACGGCATGGACAAAGTCTGCAAGGCTCTGAGTCATAGGTGCCTTCCTAGGATAAATCGGATGTGCTGCCGGGAGTTGCGACAGCGCTGGCTCGCGTTTAGATGCGCTGCAACGTGCTTTCCATTATAGATTGGGCAAGGCGCAAGCCATACGTCCAATAGGTGTACCGCACACATCTGGGGCAGTAAAAAGGAGGCGACAATCTGCCGCCTCCCTATTGCATGTGCAAACGCTCGCTCTTTGGGGCTTGATGTTATTTGGCAAGGCCCTCTGCGCGCGACTCGCGAATGACCACGACGTGGATTTGGCCGGGATATTCCATCTCGTCCTCGATCTGCTTGGCAATATCATGCGCAAGCACGGTGGCTTTGGCGTCATCGATCTTGTCGGGCTGCACCATGACGCGGACCTCACGGCCTGCCTGCATGGCATAGGTCTTTTCCACGCCGTCGTGTGAGCATGCGATGGCCTCAAGCTGCTCTAGGCGCTTGATGTAGTTCTCGTAGCTCTCGCGGCGAGCACCGGGGCGCGCAGCACTCACGGCGTCGGCGGCCTGGATGAGCACGGCGAGCACAGTGGAGGGCTCGACGTCTGCATGGTGAGCCTCGATGGCATGCACGATAGCAGGGCTCTCCTTGTAGCGACGCGCCAAATCGGCACCGATAACAGCATGGGAACCCTCGACCTCATGGTCGACTGCCTTGCCCAAGTCATGCAGCAAGCCCGCGCGTTTTGCGCTTACCGGGTCAAGTCCAAGCTCGGATGCCATAGCACCGGCAAGCGTGGCCACCTCAAGCGAATGCTGGAGCACGTTTTGGCCGTAGGAAGTGCGGTACTTGAGTCGACCCAGAGTCTTTACCAGCTCTGGATGCAGGTCGTGGATGCCCATGTCGAAGGTCGCCTGCTCGCCAGCCTCCTGCACCTGCTGCTCGACAAAAGCAGATGCCTTCTTGAACATCTCCTCGATGCGGGCGGGGTGGATGCGCCCATCAGCGATGAGGTTTTCCAACGTGATACGAGCGGTCTCACGACGCACCGGATCAAAGCAGGACAAGGTCACTGTCTCCGGCGTGTCGTCGATGATGAGGTTGACGCCGCAGATCTGCTCGAACGAGCGGATGTTGCGACCCTCACGACCAATGATTCGACCCTTGACGTCGTCGGAAGGGATGGTGACAGATGTGACGGTGCGCTCGGCGGTGTAATCAGCGGCCATGCGCTGGATAGCCACAGACAAAATCTCACGGGATTTGCGATCGCACTCTGCGCGCACTTGGGACTCGGCGTCACGGATAATCTGGGCAGACTTGCGCGTGACGTCGTCTTTGACGTCGGAGAGCAGGGCCTCACGGGCTTCCTCGCGGCTCATGGCAGCAACCTCGCACAGACGCTGATCAGCCTCGCCAATGAGGCTGTCTAGGTGCTCGCGGTCCTTATCCATAGCTGCTGCTTGGCTGGAAAGCTGCTGCTCACGTGCGTCGAGAGACTCGACACGGCGGTCGCAGGACTCCTCGCGGCTGCTCAGTCGATCCTCACGCGCTTTGATGGAGCGGTTCTGCTCGCGCGCCTCGTCCTCTGCACGATGCTTGATCTCCAAGGCCTCGTCTTTTGCAGCAAGCGTTGCAGATCGCTTGATGTTTTCTGCCTCGTTGTTTGCGTCAGCGATTATCTTGTCTGCCTCGGCGACTTTCTTGCTTGCTTCCGCGATTTTGCCGTTTGCATCTTTGGCAATGCGGGAGTTACTCAAGACGTAGCCGATACCAAGGCATACTGCGGCGACGACGACGCAGATGACGATTACGGGTACGATTCCGAATGTCATGCCTTGCTACCTCCCTCTTTCTGTTTGTTTGGTGTCTGTTTCTTAATATTTTTTATTCTGTTTGGGAGACGTTCAGACAGCAAAAATGCCGGACTGAACATCCGGCATCATCTACACCAAGCTATACGCCAAGCACGGTTAGAGCTTCAAGCGGCTAGAACTATGCAATTACGTCATCAGGCAGGCAATCAGCCCTTTTTCAACGTAGCCTTAAAACAGTAAACATAAACACGCACAAGCGTGGAACAGATGAAACCGTCCTCAATAGTATCACACCAACAGATAGCTACTGCCCCTCTTGGGCCATAAAATCATCCACCGCTCGAAAAGCAAGGTCTTGAGAATAACCCTTTTGCAGCAGGCGGCGTACCAAGGTCGCCCGCGGGTTCTTTGATTGCACGCTCTTCTTGCCAAGCTCGTGCATAGCACGTTCGTACTCTTCTTGACCGCTAGCAAAAAGCCCCTCGCAAGCAAACACTACCTCATCCGAGACCCCGTCTTGCTGCAAGCGCATGACAATCTTGCGCCTGCCCCAGCCCTGGTTGACCTTGCCCTTAATGAGAGCCGCTGCATAGCGCTGATCATCTACAAGGCCGCATTCCACGGCGCGTTGCACCGCACGCTGGGCTACGTCGCTCTCAAAGCCGGCCCCTTCTAGACGCACGAGACACTCGTGTGCAGTGCGCTCCCTCACCTTGACCAAGGCGGCAATCTTATCCATAGCCTTGCAGTGTTCTTTGCTAGCGAGCACAAAACCGCTGCCGGCTTGAATGCCGTCAAAGAGCTCTGCGATGTCTACGGATTTGCCGCCTTGCGTCAAGTTGAGCTTCATGCTGGCTACTCTGCAACCTCAAAAGAGATGGGCATATCGTCGTCAAGCTGCTCTTCCTGGACAGCGTCTTGAACCGGCGCCTCTGATGCAGGGATAAGCCCAATGGCAACGCGCACCTTTGTCTCTATCTCGTCTCTCAAGGCGGGGTTGCAACGCAAGGTCTCCTTGGCGGCCTCCCTGCCCTGACCAAGGCGGTCGTCCCCGTAGGTGTACCATGCGCCACTCTTGGTGACGATGCCCTCGTCCACGGCCATGTCTAGAATGTTGCCCTCGCGTGATATACCCTCGCCGTACATGAGGTCAAACTCTGCTTGACGGAATGGCGCGGCGCACTTGTTCTTAACGACCTTAACGCGCACGCGGTTACCGATGGCCTCGTTCTTTTCCTTGATGGTGTCGATGCGGCGAATATCCATGCGCACAGACGAGTAGAACTTAAGTGCGCGGCCGCCCGTGGTTGTCTCCGGGTTGCCAAACATCACGCCGATCTTCTCACGCAGCTGGTTAATGAAGATGCAGGTGGTCTTTGATTTTGAAAGCGAACCTGCGAGCTTACGCATAGCCTGGCTCATGAGACGCGCCTGCAAGCCAACGGTGGTATCGCCAATCTCTCCTTCAATCTCTGCCCTGGGGACGAGAGCTGCCACGGAGTCCACGATGACGCAGTCAATTGCGTTGGACCTCACGAGCATGTCGCAGATTTCCAGGCCCTCCTCACCGGTATCTGGCTGCGATATGAGCAGCTCGTCAATATCCACGCCGAGCTTTGCAGCGTAGACAGGATCCAAGGCGTGCTCGGCGTCGATGAAGGCCACCTTGCCGCCCTGCGCCTGCGATTGAGCCAGAATCTGCAGCGCCAAGGTTGTCTTGCCGCTGGACTCAGGGCCGTAGATTTCTATGATGCGGCCCTTGGGAACGCCCCCGATGCCCAAAGCGGCGTCAAGGGCCAAAGATCCCGTAGGAATGACGTCGACCTCGAGCGCCGAGGCGTCCCCGAGCTTCATGATCGACCCCTTGCCGAACTTCTTCTCTATAGCTGCGGTGGCTAGCTTGAGGGCCTCATCGACGTTGCCGCCTTCGAGTTCGTAATCAAGCTTCTTGTTGTTAGTACTGCGGGCCATACTTGCTCCATTCCTCAAACCGTAACCGCGTATCTGTGTTCGTCCACAATAAACGAACAACTGTTCGCAGTCAAGCGGGCTAATCATGCAAATGACGATAACGCCCAAAGGCAAAACAAAACTACCCCCAACCCACCTTCGCGATTTGGTGTCTTGTCCGGAAAAACCAAGAACGGTTTTGGGTGTTTTACCCAAAAATCCAAGAACGGTTTTGGGCGTTTCATCCAGAAAAGTAAGAATGAAATCGGAAAAGTGCAGGTCAGAGCCGTATACGCTTTAACCAGCAGCAACGCACCCGTACCGCAACGCACCCTACCGCCACAACAACAAAAAAAACGAGCGGAATCTCTCCCGCTCGTTTCAAACCTCTGCGAGTTAAATGCAACGCAGTTAATCGTCAGCCTTGTATTCGAAAATCTCCTTGGATTTGATGAAGTAATCGACCATAGACATAATCGTCATGATTACGGCAAAGAGCATGGCAATCCAAGCAAAGATGTTAAATGCTGCCGCAAAAGCATCTCCCAGCGCATAGAGCTGCACGGTGTCTTTGATGATAAAGGCGATGATGGCCACGATCTGCGACACCGTCTTGACCTTGCCGTACCACGATGCAGCAATCACGATGCCTTGGCTTGCCGCGAGCATGCGCAAACCAGAGACGATAAACTCCCTCGCCAAGATGATGAGGGCAATCCACGACGGTAAATGCTGCATCTCGACCAAGCCCAAAAGCGCCGCGGCGACGAGAATTTTATCGGCAAGAGGGTCGAGAAACTTCCCAAAGTCGGTCACCTCGTTTCTCGAGCGCGCAAGGTAGCCGTCCACAGCATCGGTCGCCGATATAACGATGAAGACCACCGCAGCAATCCACGGCTGCAGCGACGACCAAAGCGGCAAGTCCCAAGTAAGCGACGGCCACGGCGACACCAAAACAGCAACAAACACCGGAATCAGGAAAATGCGCACCAGCGTAACGACGTTGGCAGGCGTCAGAAAGTTGTCCTTGATATGCTGCTTCATGGCTTAGGCTTCACCCTGATCAAGCTCGACGTCCTGGCCCACCAGCTCATAGCAAAACGAGTCGACAAAGCGCACACGCACAGTGTCGCCCACCTCGTAGGCAGCTGCGCCCTGCATGGGGATATGCACCGTGCCGTCAACATCAGGCGCCTGTCCCTGCCAACGCGCGATGGCCTCAATCCCCTTGTCGGTATGCTCGTAGCCAATGACAATGCAATCGGCCTGCTGGCCTATATGGGTTGCAGTACGCGCAAAGCCGTTTGCCTCGCAGATATCCAGCAAACACTGTGCGCGCTCGAGGCGTATATCCTCGTCAATTTGGTCTTCAAACTCGGCTGCTTTGGAGCCCTCTTCTTGGGAGTAGGCAAAGACACCTGCGTAGTCAAAGCATGCCTCCTGCGCAAAGTCTGCCAGCTCGTCGAACTGCTCTTGGGTCTCACCCGGGAAGCCGGCCATAAGCGTCGTGCGCACCATGATGCCGGGCACCGTCGCGCGTATATGCTCGATAAGAGCCATGAGCTCCTGCGGGCTGCCGCTGCGGTTCATGCGCTTTAAGACCTGCGGGTTCACATGCTGCAGCGGGATGTCAACGTACTTGCACACGTTGGGAGTATCGCGCATCACAGCAAGCAACTCGTCGTTGATACCCTCGGGCTGGATGTACAAAATCCTAAACCACGTCGTGGGAAACTGCGCGGCCAGACGCTCAAGCAAGCTGGCGATGGTGCTGGGCTTGGCAAAGTCATGACCCCAGATACCGGTGTCTTGGCCTATGAGATTGACCTCGCGCACGCCGCTTGCCGTAAGCTCGGCAACCTCTTTGCAGATGTCGTCGTAGGTAAAGCTGTGGTAGCGGCCCCTGATATAGGGAATCATGCAGTACGAGCAGAAGCGGTCACAGCCGTCGGAGATCTTGACATAGGCGCTTGGCCCGGCGTTATCGCGAAGCGCGTCGCCGCACACCGTCATATCAAGGCCCAGAATCTGGTTGACCTTGTCAACGATCTTGTCCTCCTCGTCGGCCGGCAAAAATCCTGCCACCTCGCTCAGCTCGTCTTCCAAGTCGCTGCCGTAGCGCGACGGCATGCAACCGGCAACAAGCACCTTGCGCGGCTCGACGTTGGGCACGTCTTGCATACCCAAGGCTGCAAAAATCGTATCGAGCCCCTCCTCTACCGCGCTGGCAAGAAACGAGCAAGTGTTGATAACGGTGAGGTCTGCCTGCTCGACGTCGTCGACGATTGCATAGCCGGCAGCGCGCAGGCGTGCGCGCATCTTGTCGGAGTCAACCTCATTTTTGGCGCAACCCAAGGTAATAAATGCGATGTCTTTTCCAGAAGGCATATAAGGCGTTTGCTCCTCTTATCGATAGTTGGTGTATTGCAAGGGCACACCGTAGTCCTGGCTGCGCAAGTAGGCGATGACGGCCTGAAGATCGTCGCGCTTGGGGGCACTCACGCGCAGCTTGTCGCCCTCGATCTGGGTTTTGACCTTGAGCTTTTGATCTTTAATGTCCTTGTTAATCTTCTTAGCGGTGTCTTGATCCAGACCTTGGGCGATGGTGCCCACGCAGCGAATGGTGTTACCGCTTGCCTCGATGTCTTTGCCCCATTTGACGAACTTCATGCCATCCTCTCCAAGGCGACGGATCAAATGGGTGTTGAGGATGTCAATCACCTGGTTTTTGATGAACTCGCTGGGTGCATGAACGGTGAAGGTCTTGTTGGACTTGTCAAAGTCGATGCTAGAGCCGGAGTCCTTGAGGTCGTAGCGCTGAGTGAGCGCCTTGCTCGCCTGACGGTAGGCGTTGTCGACCTCCTGCATGTCGCATTCGGACACGACGTCAAAACTGCTGTCTTTTGCCATAGCGGCATCCTTTCTATCTTGGGGCTTGCGCCTTTGCCTAATTCTTTGACGCCAAGCCACTGGCTTGGACGCTAATCTCGAGTTTGCCGGAGCCGTCGTCGGCAGTGGGAATGTCGATGACAGTGTCGTTTTCTGTGACGCTTACGGCAGACGGGGTGCCAAAAGTAGCACTAAACGACTTGGTCACCTGGAACTCGCGGTGCCATGGGCCAACCGCCGTCCCGTCAAACGCCTTGTCGTCATCGTAGGTGATGCTGATAAGAGACGTCTTGCCCTGGGCAACGTCTACCGTCACCACGACGGGATTGCCGTTGGCCGTGGTCACTGTTGCCACGGCGGCGCCTGTCTTATCGTCGGTGCTCGTCTCTGTCGTGGAGGTATCCGAGTTGCCACCCGTCACATCCAAGATGCCGGCGTTGCGATTTCCAGCCGAGCTCAAAAGCATAGTGGCCACGATGATCAAGGCGATGACGATGAGTGTCACGGCGATGATAATCATGCGCGTGCGTTTGTCGGCAAAGGCCTGGCTCACAAGCCCCAAGATGCGCTGCGGTAGCGGTTTGGGCGGCTCGGATGGGGTATGTGTCCTCCTTGCACGCGAGCCCCTAGAAGTCGGGCGGCGCTTGCCACCGCCTCTGAGCTCATAGGAACCGGTATCGGAGCTGCCGTCGGCATCAGGCCCTATGACGGGAATTGCCCCCGTAGAAGACGCAAGCTTGGTGATGCGCCCAGTAGACGACAAATCCCGGTTGCGCGTACTCGCAAAGGAGCCGGTTGAGTAAGGAGGAAGGTCTTGGAGACTGTCGCGCTCTTCCAGCTCGCGCTTGTAGGCCTCGAGCCTGCCTGTCTCTCTGCCTGCATCCGCTGTATGCGCCGCACGCGAGGTACGCGACGTACGCGAGGTGCGCGGTTCACTACCGTGACGCCCGCGACGCGTACTCTTTCCTACAACTTTCACAGCGCTTGTAGCGCGCGCAATATCCCCTGCCGTGTCTGACGCGCCGGGCACGGGCTCCATAGGACCGGTGCTCACACGCGAGTCACGGGCAGAGCCACGGCGCGCAGAGGGGTTAGCACCGCGCTTGAAGCCAAGGCGGTCCTTGCCCTCGCGTACTCCCCTAGCGCCTGCCTCTATCTCAAGGCGTTGGTTGTAGCTGTCGAGCTCAAGCGCGAAGCCCGACAGTATAGGTCTTGGGTCAAGCCCAAGCGCACGGGCATACGACGACAACATGCCGCTCGCATAGCCCTTTGCCGGGTATTTGTCGTAGTCGCTTGCCTCGAAGGTCTCGAGCAAACGCGGTCTGATATTGGTTACTTGCGCCATATGCTCTATCGACAAGCCAAGGGACTCGCGACGAGCACGCAACGTGGTGCCTACAAGCTCATCTGCCATCTAGAACCCCTCGCTGTCTGCCATCTCAAAGGCCTTAATAGCCTCGAGATCCTCTACCGAGTCAATCAGCACCTCGCGTGCGCGAGAGCCGTCAGGCGGCCCGACGATGCCCTTGTTCTCGAGCATGTCCATGATGCGGCCAGCGCGTGCGTAGCCCACCTTAAGCCTGCGCTGCAGCATGGAAGTCGAGCCCAAGCCAGCCATGACCACGGCGTCTGCGGCTTCCCAGATAAGCGGATCGTCTTCGTCGATGTCTTGGATAGTTGTGGCGCCGCCACTGCCGCCTTCGACTTTGACCTGCAGTATCTCTGGGTGGTATTCGGGCGTGCCCTGCTCTTTGAGGTGCGCCACCACGTCGTTAATTTCTGCGTCGCTCACATAGCAACCCTGGATGCGCTTGGGCTTGCCCCATTCTGGCTTGGAAAAGAGCATGTCGCCATGACCCACGAGCTTCTCAGCGCCGGTCTGGTCCAAGATGACGCGCGAATCCACGCCTGTTGCCACGGTGAGCGCGATGCGGTTGGTGATATTGGCCTTAATCATGCCCGTCACAACGTTGGAGGACGGACGCTGGGTGGCGACGATAAGGTGGATGCCGGCAGCGCGCGCCAACTGCGATATGCGCACGATGGAATCCTCAACGTCTTTGCCTGCCGCCATCATGAGGTCGGACAGCTCGTCGATGACGATGACGATGTAAGGCATCTCCTTGGGTGCCTCGCCATCCTCGTTGGCAAGCTCGCCGCTTTGGATTTTTTGGTTGTAGAAGCCTATGTTGCGCGCGCCCACCGTCTCAAAGACCTTAAGGCGGCGCTCCATCTCGACCACGCCCCACCTGAGGGCGGCCGCAGCCTCTTTAGGCTCTGTCACAACGGGGACGTACAGATGCGGTATGCCGTTGTACTGCGAGAACTCGATGCGCTTGGGGTCTATGAGCACCATGCGCACCTCTGCTGGCGTGGCATGCGTGATGATCGACATGATCATCGAGTTAATGCAGACCGATTTACCCGATCCGGTCGTGCCACCGATGAGCAAGTGAGGCATCTTGGCCAGGTTGACGCAGATCTTGTTGCCGTCAATGTCCTCACCTATGGCCATGTCCAACGGGCTGGCGCCGCAGCCGCTGATGATGTCGCCCAGCAAGACGTTGTCGCGCTTCTTATTGGGAATCTCTACGCCCACAAGCGAGGTGTTGGGTATCTGAGCGATGCGCACAGACGACGCAGCCAAGGCCAGCGCAATATCGTCTGCCAAGCCAGTGAGCTTAGAGAGCTTAACGCCGCTGGGCAGCTCAACTTTAAAAAGCGTCACCGTGGGGCCGGCAAGCCAACCTACGACGCGCGCCGGGAGGCTAAATTCCTCGAGCGTACGCTGCAAGGTAGCCGCTGTATCCGTGAACTCGGAGTTCGCGGCGCGGCGGTCGCGCTTTCCGGAGACTTTGAGCCGTGACAGATCGGGCAAGACAAAGCCCTCGGTGGCAGCGGGGCGTGCATCTGCAGCTGCGGATGCACCATCTTGCGCTGCGTCGAGCTTAACGGTGGGGTTGGTGCTAGCGTCTTGTGTCGCTTGCGACGACGCATCACTATCAGCAGCAGCGTCTTTCTTGGAGAGCCGCTGAGTCTTTGCGCCTTTGCGCTTGCGAGCGGGCAGCGCGACGGTCTTGGCCGTGGCGTTGTCGTCCTCAAACATCTCCTCTTGCTGCGCGTCTTGATAATCGTCCATGTCAAAGCTGCCGGACGTAAACTCGGGCGCATCTTTGGCGTTCTTCTTGCGACCACGGTGCTTTCCCAATACAAGCGTCTCATCTGCGCGCGGAAGCTCCTTGAGTGCATCGGACTCGTCATAGCCGTCGTCTGCGCCGTAGCGCACCTCGGGCTCAAAATCAGCTTGGTTGGCAGCGCGATCTTGGCGACTGGCCGCGCGCTGAGCTGCGAAGTTTTTGGCAAAGAGAAACACCGTGCCGATGGAGACACCCACCAAAACGAGACCCACCACGACAAGCGCAATGAGAATGACAATGCCGGCAACCAAACCCACCGAGCTAATGAGCGCCCAACCCAAGCCACTACCGACGTAGCCTCCGCCGCAGATGAGCACCTGCTGGTTGTTAAAGAA
>CAYQLX010000013.1:0-5063 GCA_964418305.1 uncultured Coriobacteriaceae bacterium
CCGCTGCGTTGCGCTTTGCGCAGGCCACGGCATCGGGGGATATGTCCGTCGCCGTCACTTGGGCGCCGGCCTCCTTGGCAAGCGACAGTGCAATGCAACCCGTGCCGCATCCCACCTCAAGCACGCGCGGACTCTCCATCCCCGCTATCCGCTCGATCACGAGCTCGACGAGCATCTCGGTCTCAGGGCGGGGAATGAGCACGCCTTTGGCAGTGCGCAAAACGATGTGCCTGAATGCAGCCTCTCCCGTCACGTACTGCAAGGGCTCCCCTGCCCCGCGGCGACGCAGGCTCTCGCGCAGGGTGTCGCGCTCGCTAATAGAGAGCGGGCGGTCGTAGTAGGCGTAGATCTCCACACGGCTCAAGCCCGTTGCGGCGCTCATGAGCCACTCCGCACTGCGCGTAGGATGCTCGTCGCCGTGGCGCTCGAGGTATTCCTCGCACCAGCGCATGGTGCGCTGCACGGTCCAGATGTCGTTGTCTGCCATCGCGGTGCTGCTTTCCCTTGATACTGCAAAGGGCAGGGTCTCCCCCGCCCTTTGCGAGCTTTCTGCCTTATGTTGATTTGCCGCCTAGTCCTGCTCGCCGGCAGTGGCGGCCTCGAGACGCGCCGCGCGATCTGCAGCGGCCAGGTTCTCGATCAAGTCATGCAAGCCGTCGCCGTTGAGCACACCGTTGTAGGTGCCGTTATAACCGATGCGATGATCGGTCACGCGATCCTGCGGGCCGTTGTAGGTACGAATCTTCTCGCTGCGGTTGCCGCCGCCAATCTGCGCGCGACGGTCAGCGCCCAAGGCCTCCTGCTGCTCTTGCAGCATCTTGTCGTACAGACGTGCACGCAGAACCTGCATGGCTGCCTCGCGGTTTTGGATCTGAGACTTCTGGTCCTGCGACTGCACGACAAGACCGCTTGGAATGTGCGTGATGCGCACGGCGGAGTCGGTCGTGTTGACGCACTGGCCGCCGGGGCCGCCTGCGCGGTAGACGTCGATGCGCAGGTCCTCCTGCTTGATGTCGAGCTCTATATCGTCGGCCTCGGGCAGAACAGCCACCGTAGCGGTAGAGGTCTGGATGCGGCCCTGGCTCTCTGTCTTGGGGACGCGCTGCACGCGATGCACGCCGGACTCAAACTTCATGGAGCTATAGACCTTATCGCCGAGCATCTTGAACTCGATCTTGGAAAAACCGCCCTGATCGGACGGATTGGAGTCGATGACCTCGATCTTCCACTTCTTGCTCTCTGCGTAGCGGGTGTACATCTTGAAGAGGTCTCCCGCAAAGATTGCAGCCTCATCGCCGCCGGCAGCAGAGCGAATCTCTACGATGATGTCCTTCTCGTCGTTAGGATCTGCCGGCAGGAGCATGAACTTAATCTCTTCTTCCAAGGCGGGAAGCTGAGGCTCGATATCTGCAATCTCCTCCTGCGCGAGCTCTTTGAAATCAGGATCGCTCTCGTTTTTGAGGACGTCTTTAGCATTTGCAAGCTGATCGGCGAGGCTCACATACTTGCGGGCCTTCTCCACCAGCTCACGTTGGTTGGCGTGCTCCTTTGTAAGCTTGGTGTACTCCTTCATGTCCGACATGATGGCCGGGTCGCCCAGCTTGGCTTCCAGAGCCTCGTATGCCTCGATGATCTTAGTGAGCTTGTCGTACATGCCTCAAAGGTCCTAACTACTCTTTTGCAATAAAACGTAACGGTTGATTATCCGCCTTGGCCCCGTGCTTTGCAAGGACAGGCCAAGGTCGTGCGCGCTCAACGGCCCGGGTCTTGGTCGAGGCGCTGGGCAGCATGCACTGCGGCCGGCATGCAGGCTTGCTGCACACCGGCCGCGAGGTTACGGGTCGAACGCTTGTCATCCAGCCTGCCAGCCAGCAGGCTTTATGCGCCTAGTTGAACTTAAAGATCTTGCGGGCAACCTTGTAGCCGCCCAGCAGTACCTTGTCGCCCACCTTGCCACTAAGCTGCGACGCCGCGCCCAGGGGCATGCGCTTGATATGGGCCAGCATGCGCTTGTCGTGCTCTTCCAAATACTCCCAGATGCCCTCGCGCAGATCCTCTTTGTCGTCGCGATCGCTCATCATAGAGAACACAGTGCAGATGGTGAGCATCATGGCCAGGTAGCTGTACATGTAGTTGCGCAGTTTGCGGCTGGAGACGTCGCGGTCCAGATGATAGGCGTCGATCATCTCGCGCGTGATGCGCAGCTGCTGATCGATGCGCCCAATCATGACCTGCTCGTTGACGGACTGATCCTCGCGCCCGATGAAGTAACGGTACAAGTCCACATCCAAGTAGTAGATGCGGTTGCAGTGCGGCAGGGGCTTATAGACAAAGATGTTGTCGACGTAGAAGGTGTGGTGCGGCAGGTCTATGTCTGCATCGCGCAGCATGCTCGTACGATAGACGACGCTGTGCATGAGGATGTACTTGCTGGGCGGGAAGCTGCCCATCTCATCCCAGGTAAAAACGCGATTGGCGGGAAGCTCCTTGCGGTAGCGCACAGGCTCTTGCGTGTTGGTGGCAGAGTGCTCGTAGACGTAATTGACCACCATCAAATCCAGCGGGTTGTCCTGGAACTCGCGCAGCGTGGCCAGCATATGGCAGTTGGAGCCGTTGTCGAGCCAGTCGTCAGAGTCGACGACCTTGTAGTACAAGCCGCGCGCCTCTTCCAAGCCCTTCATCACCGCAGCACCATGGCCGCCGTTTTCCTGATGCACGGCGCGCACGATGCCCGGATAGGCGGTCTCCCAAACTTTCGCCTTCTCGAAGGTGTTGTCCTTGGTGGAGCCATCATCGACGATGACAATCTCTATATCCGTAGCGTTGCAGGCAAGGATCGACTCGATGCAGTGGTCCATGTACTCGGCCGAGTTGTAGCACGGGATAGCGTAGGTGATGAGCTTTTCCGGCAGGGGGCAGATAGCGTCTTGAGGCGCAGGGGCAGCCTTGCTCTTCTTGCGGTTGATGAGGGACATCGAGCAGTTCCTTTCTGGTAACGCAGCTCTTGCGCGAATGCGAGCGGCACGTGTGTCTTGCTCGGCACATGATACGACACCGCGCATCCTCAAACCGCATCCAAACACTTGTCTGCACAAAACACGAAGGGCGAGCCGCAAAGGACTCGCCCCAAAAGACAGCAGCTAGCAGCAGCCTACTTGTTGCGCATGATGGCTTGCACGCAAGTGATGGCCGTCGTGCCGACGACGTCTTCTACGGAGCATCCGCGCGACAGATCGCTCACCGGCTTAGCAATGCCCTGCATAACCGGACCGTAGGCCTTTGCCTTTGCCAAGCGCTGCACGAGCTTGTAGCCGATGTTGCCGGCGTTGATATCGGGAAACACCAAGACATTGGCCTTGCCCGCGACGGCGGAATCCGGTGCCTTCTTGGCACCTACGCTGGCGACGATAGCGGCGTCGGCCTGAAGCTCGCCGTCAATCTCAAGCTGCGGCTGCTTTTGCTTAGCGATGGCCGCGGCCTCGCGCACGCAGGCAGGGCCCTCACCCTTGCCGGAGCCATACGAGCTGTAGCTCAGCATGGCCACGCGCGGCTCGCCGCCGCACAGAACCTCGAAGGTGTGAGCCGATGCAATGGCAATCTCTGAGAGCTCGTCTGCCGTGGGGAAGAGATTAAGCGCACAATCGCCCATGACGAACAAGCCGTTGTCACCGTACTCGCAATCGGGTACGTCAATCACAAAGCTCGAGCTCACGAGCTTGGTGCCCGGGGCCGTGCGAATAATTTGCAGGCAGGGGCGCAGGGTGTCTGCCGTGGAATGGCAAGCGCCGCTCACTAGGCCGTCGGCCTCGTCAAAGTAAACCATCATCACACCAAAGTAGGACACGTCTTGCACCAGCTCACGCGCTTGCTCGATGGTCATGCCCTTCTTGGCGCGCAGCTCGGCAAGTTTATCGGCGTACTTTTCGGCAAGCTCGCTTGTCTGCGGATCGATGGTTTGGATGCCCGTGAGGTCCACGCCGTGGGCGCTTATCTGCTCTGGAGTGCCCAAGAGCACGCACTTGGCAATCTGCTCGTCGGTGATGCGGCGGGCAGCCTGCACGATACGAGCGTCATTGCCTTCAGGGAAGACGACGGTGCGGGTGTCTTGCTTGGCACGCTCGATGGTGCGGGTGAGAAAATCGCTCATGGGTGCTCCTCAGGTTACGGGGTTGCGATGACGATGCGCCGCATCAATGCGACGGGCTTGCGCCTTGGGCCATAATACGCGACGCGCCGCCCGGGAATGTGCAGGCAGCACACCCAAGCGGGCTTGCGGCAAGGCACAATCGGCCTCGGCACACGATGTGGGCATGTGCTCGCCAAGGCAAGGGTGCTCATGGCGCACTGCATTGCGCCATAGGCAAAGATTGTCACCACATTTAACATTACTAGGTGACAATAGCGCTATTATAGGCGCTCCAAGAACAGCAAAGGAGCACGCCATGACAGCAAGCACCACAGCCCAGTCTAACCACACAGCTGCAAAGACGCAGCTCACGCGCACACAACGCATCGCCAGAAGCGCCTTGCTCGTGGCACTGCTCATCGTGAGCTGCTTTTTCACCATACCCATAGGGCCGGTGTCATTCACGCTGCAAACGGGCGTGGTTATCTTAATTGCTTTGCTCTGCAGCCCGCTTGAGGCCGCTGCTGTCTGCGGCATCTACGTGCTCATGGGAACGGTTGGTCTGCCCGTGTTCTCTGGGATGAGTGGCGGGTTGATTCGCACCTCGACGGGTTATCTTATCGGCTTTATCGTAGGGTCCGGCTGCGCGGCAGCGTTGAGGGTAGGGCTTCGCAAGCTCAAGGTTCCCGCTGTTGCCGCAGACATATGCACTGCCGTGGTCTACATGCTTATTGCAGACCTCCTCGGCGGCATCTGGTACGCACTTTACGGCGGAGTGGGCCTTGCCGCATCCTTTGCGGGCGTGGTGCTGCCCTTTATCCCCGTAGACTGCGTCAAAGCGGTGCTCGCCATAATAGTGGCCGCTGCCGTGCGCAAGGCCCTGCGCTGGGATTAGGCACAAGGCGCGCTATAGTTGGGCAATCGTCCCCAACCGCAA
>CAYQLX010000013.1:5163-21751 GCA_964418305.1 uncultured Coriobacteriaceae bacterium
GCGCTGGGATTAGGCACAAGGCGCGCTATAGTTGGGCAATCGTCCCCAACCGCAAACGCAAAGGAGCCTCGCTATGGCAGTCAAAGACCAAGTGCTCGCCTACCTAGAGCAGCACAAGGGGACCTTTGTAAGCGGCAGCGCTCTTGCCACAAAGCTGGGCGTATCGCGCAACAGCGTGTGGAAGGCCATCAAGGCGCTCGAGTCTGCGGGCTATGCCATAGAAGGTGTGACCAACAAGGGCTACCGCCTTGCAGCGGAGTGCAGCATTCTTTCTGCTGCAAGCATTGAGCGCTACCTGCAAAACCCAAGTATCCACGTCGAGTTCCATCAGACCATCGCATCCACCAACGACCGCGCCAAAGAGCTCGCCGCTGCCAAAGCCCCCGCAGGCACGCTCGTCGTGGCCGATTGCCAGACGGCTGGACGTGGCAGGCAAGGGCGAACGTTTTACTCGCCGGCAGGCAGCGGGGTTTACTTCAGCCTCATCCTGCGCCCCAGCTTTGCTCTAAGCGATGTCACCTTCATCACCAGTTATGCCGCCGTTTGCTGCGCGCAGGCCATGGAGGAGCTCTTTGACGCAGAGGTGAGCATCAAGTGGGTCAACGACATCTTTGCCGATGGGCGCAAGTGCTGCGGCATCCTCACAGAGGCCGCCGTCTTGCCAGAGACGGGCGGCGTCGACTACGCCGTGGTGGGCATAGGCATCAACGTAACCATTCCCAAAGGCGGTTTTCCCAGCCAGGTGGCAGATGTTGCCCAAGCGCTCACGCCGCACGACGATTGCATTCAAGACGCGCGCTCGCGCCTTGTCGCACGCGTGGCAGACCTCTTGATAAGCGACGTGGAATCCATCCCCAGCTGCCCGCATCTTGAGGCCTATCGCGCCCACAGCCTGCTCGACGGCAAGCGTGTGGAGGTCTTTGCTGGCAACTCGAGCTTCATGGCCACCGTGCTCGGCATCAATGACGACTTCACCTTGCAGGTAAAGCTCGATAACGGTCAGGAGAAGGCCCTCAACTCCGGCGAGGTCCACATCCCCTCAAGCCAGCTCTAGGTTCGAAGCGGCCCAGCAGCGCGCGCTTGCGGCAAGCGCTCCTTCCAGCGCGCCGTTCACCCGCAGCAACCTCTCCCCCAACGCACGACGCCCCCGCCTCAAGAAGCCTCGAGACAGGGGCGCTTTTCTCATGCCAGCAGGCAAACAGCCCGCGGCAGCTTAGCTCTAGTGGGCCTTAGGCCTGCTGAGCATTGTCGCGCTTCTTGGCGCGAACGAGCTGCTTGCCACCCTTGATAGCCAAAATGATGGCCAAAACAAAGAGTACAGCGGCCAGGATCAGCTGCGCATAGGGTGCCCAGACGGGCGTGCCGGCAGCGACCATGGCGTCGAGGCTCGCGCTAGACATGACAACGGCGAGCTTGGCCTTCATGGTGAGCACCAGAGAAGTGCAGGTCACGATGAGCATAAACACCGTGGGGATGTAGAACATCTTGTTGTTGCGACCAAGGTTGCCCAGGAAGGAGGCAACAGCCAGCAGCGCCAAAGCAGCGAGCAGCTGGTTGGCAGCGCCAAAGAGCGGCCAGATGTAGGAGTAACCGGTGATACCCAAAGCAACGCCCAAGAAGACGGTGACGACCGTTGCGAACAGCGGGTTGCAAACGACCTTCTTCCAACCCTGCACGGTGTCGGGGGTCTCGTCGCCGGACATGAACATCTCCTGGAACATCATGCGGCCGATACGGGTCGCCGTGTCAAGAGAGGTCAGGCAGAAGGCAGAGACAGCCAGAATCAGCAGGGAGTAGGCGATGGAGCCTGCCTCGCCGCCGATGGCGCCGATGCCGGGAATGATGCCGATCATGGCCGACAAACCGCCGGCAAAGACCTGGGTGGGCGTGGAGTAGTCGCCAGAGACGACGCTGTTCCACACGTAGGCTACAGCGCACAGCGAGATGACAGCCAACAGGCACTCGAGCAACATGCCGCCGTAGGCAATGGGCTGAGCCTCGGCCTCTTTGTCAAGCTGCTTGGAGGTGGTACCGGAGGCAACCAAAGAATGGAAGCCCGAGATAGCGCCGCAAGCGATGGTGATGAACAGCGCAGGGAACAGGAAGCCACGGCCCGAGAACACCGTTGCGTCGGGGAACATCGTGGTGGTGTCAAACGCAGTGAACGCGGGGACCTCGGCAAATGAGGTGTTGCCAAAGATAGTGGCGCCCACGATACCCACGATGGAGAGGATGATGACGCCGTACAGCAGGTAGCTGGACAGGTAATCACGCGGCTGGAGCAAGATCCACACCGGTGCGACAGACGCAACAAAGATATAGATGCCGATGATGAACATCCACGCGTTGCTATCGAGCTTGATCACGGGGAAGTTGTAACCCACGATAACGATCACAACGATGACGACGATGGCAGCGCAGACGTTAGCCGCAGCAGGGATATCGCGGCCGCGCACGACCAGGCCCCAAATAACAGCGGCGGCAATGAACAGAACGGAAATCATCGCGGTACGGGTGTTGGCGATGTTTTCGACCGTCTCACCTGCAGCGTTGGTGGTGTAAGCGTCAAAGGTACCCGCAACGATGGACGCAAATGCAGCGACGACGAGCACGAGCGTCAGGAAGGAAAAGACGCTAAAGAGCCTCTTGGCCAGCGGGTCGATGTTCTTCTCGACAACAGCAGCAAGCGTTTGACCCTTGTTGCGGATGGATGCAAACAGCGCGCCAAAGTCATGCATGGCGCCAAAGAAGATGCCGCCAATCAGAACCCAGAGCATGACGGGCACCCAGCCAAAGATAGCCGCCTGGATGGGGCCGTTGATGGGGCCAGCGCCTGCGATGGACGAGAAATGATGGCCGATGACAACGTAAGGCTTAGCGGGAACGTAGTCCACACCATCCTCCATGGTGTGGGCGGGGGTGATGTTGTCGTTGCTAACACCCCACTGCTTAGCCAACCAGCCGCCGTAGAACACATAGCCGATCACCAAGATCACAGCAGCGACCAGCAGAAGTATCAATGCGTTCATGACTTGAGTTACCTCCTTATGAGCTTCTTTTTGCCAGTGGGTTCAAAACCTGCGTTGCTCTCCAGCAGCGGCCTCATGGTCTTGCCCATGGCGTTAGTCGTAACTTTCCTGCCTGCCAGGTCGATGACGCAAAGCCTGAGCTCTGCCCATCCCTGCAACCCCAACTTGTAGGATTTGTGGTACTTGGTCTTCTTAAGACGGCGCACCACGGCGGGGTCTGCCTGCGTCGCGACAATCACCAACGAAACGTAGCTGGTCATGTGGTTGGGCTTTGGCTCTACCTTGAGCGTCGCCTTCTCCTTCATGAACGCGAGGTACTCCTCGAAGAACGCCTCATCGAGCATGTCGGTCGTCTGGAAGAACAGATACTCGTGGGCTGCGACTTCCCAGAGTTTCGCCTTCTTGACGAGAACGTACTTCTCGCCAAGAGAGTGGAACTCTGCGTAGCCCCCAAAGCGCACTCCGGCGTACTCGTAGTCGCGAGTCACGTCAAAGAACGCCTCGTGGGCTGCAAGCAAGCGCTCCAGCACCAGATGCGTATCGTCGGTGTGCTGGCAGGCGTCTTGGTCTGTCGGACGCAAGACGCGAGCGTTGCTTTCAGCGCCGCCGCCGTTTTGGGCGGCTTGGCGTTGAGTCGTCTTTCCCTCTTGCTGGTCTTCCAGCGGCATTGCAGGCCTTTCTGGTAGGCGGTGAAACAGGCCATGACACTAATGAAACGACGTAAGGTTTTTGTTTCCTCTGTGTTAACGAGGTGCTTGCGAGCCACATCATCGGTGAATGTGGAGATTCGGTGCAGATTTGATGGTGTAGTACGCATAAGAAGAGCCCATGGCCGCAAAGCCACGGGCTCTATCAAGCGCTTGCTGTATGCGCAAGGTCTAGAAGATGGAGTACTCGCCGTAATCCTCTTTGTCCTCTTCCTCGGCCATAGCGCGTGCCTCGGCGGCCTCGGCAGCGGCAATTTCTTCAGGCGAGGCATCCTCGTAGACGTCCTCCTTGGGCTTTTCCAGGCCCTCGATGACGATGTTGTGCTTCTCTGCGTAATCCCACAGCGCGGCATGGATGGACTCCTCGGCCAAAAGCGAGCAGTGGACCTTGATCTTGGGCAGGCCGTCAAGCGCCTCCATGACGGCCTTGTTGGTGACCTTGAGGGCTTCCTCGATGGTCTTGCCGATGATCATCTCGGTTGCCATGGAGCTCGTGGCGATGGCCGCGCCGCAGCCAAAGGTCTTGAACTTGGCGTCCTTAATGATGTGGGTCTCGTCGTCGATGTCCAAATAGATGCGCATGATGTCGCCGCAGACGGCGTTGCCCACGGTGCCCACGCCGGATGCATCCTCTATGGTGCCCACGTTGCGCGGGTTGGTGTAGTGGTCGATGACCTTGTCGCTGTAGCTCATTGCCATAATGTTCTCTTTTCTCCCAGCAGCCGCGCGATACGCGCCGCCGCATCTTTCTTACAAGCGGTGCGGCTTACTATGCCTGTTTCTTTTGCGAGGCGATGAAATCCTCCCACAGAGGGCTCATCTCGCGCAGACCCTCGATTGCAGGAACCAAGACGTCAACCATGTAGTCGATATCTTCGAGCGTGGTGTCGCGGCCCAGCGTGATGCGCAACGAGCCATGGGCCTTCTCATGCGGCAGGCCGATGGCCAGCAGTACGTGGCTTGGGTCCAGAGAGCCACTGGTGCAAGCGCTGCCGCTGCTTGCGCAGATGCCCTTGGCGCCCAAGCGCAGGAGCATGCCCTCTCCCTCGATGAACTCAAAGGAGATGTTGACGTTGTTGGCCAAACGCTTGGTGGGATGCCCATTCAAGAAGCAATGGGGAATCTCTGCCGTGATGCGGCTGATGGCATGGTCGCGCAGTTTTGCCTGACGCTCGTGTTCTGCCTCGCGCTCTGCATCGGCCAAAACGGCTGCTTTAGCAAAGCCGATGATGCCGGCCGTGTTCTCGGTCGTGGCGCGCTTGCCGCGCTCTTGGCCACCGCCATGGATGAGGTTGTCGATGCGCACACCGCGCTTGACGTAGAGCATGCCCACGCCCTTGGGGCCATAGAGTTTGTGGCCGCTGGCGCTCATAAGGTCGATACCCATCTCCTGGACGTCGATCTTCTCATGGCAAAACGCCTGCACAGCGTCTGTATGGAAGATGACCTTGTGCTCGTGGGCGATGGCGGCGAGCTCCTTGATAGGCTCTATGGTGCCGATCTCATTATTAGCAAACATGATGGAAGCCATGACGGTGTCCGGACGGATGGCTGCCTCAAACTCTGCGGGGTCGACCAGGCCATACTTGTCCACGGGCAGGTAGGTGACCTCGAAGCCGTTTCTCTCCAAGAACTCGCAGGTATGCAAGACGGCATGATGCTCGATCTTGGTGGTAATCAGGTGCTTGCCCTTCTTATCCTTATAGGCATTCATGACGCCCTTGATGGCCCAGTTATCGGCCTCAGATCCACCGGAGGTAAAGAAGACCTCGGTGGGTTTAGCGGCGTTAATCACGCGCGCGACGTCCTCACGCGCGGCTTGGATGGCGTCTTGCGTCTCCTGGCCCAACTGGTAGATGGCGCTGGGATTGCCAAACTTCTCTGAGAAATAGGGAAGCATAGCCTCGACGACCTCGGGGCGGCAAGGCGTGGTTGCCGCATTGTCCAAGTAGATGGTCTTCATGTCTCTCCAATCGATGTGCCGTATCAGACCGGCTTTGCAACGCGCAGCGGACGCGTTTAATCACAAGGAACAGGTCGAATAAACCTGCAATCAACTAGGAATAAAATACGCGCCTTTCGTCCTAGGTCAACAGTTGAAACGTAACGGAACGTCAAATTCCTAGCTTTTACTAGGAATTAAACGCAAACGGTATGCGCAACAGGCGGCAAAGGCACCGCGAATAGCTACTTGAAAAACTCACTCTTGGTAAAGATCAAGGCTGTGACGACGCTCACGCCAAGGGCAATCCCAAACGGGGCAAGCCATGAGTCTACAAGCGGCAGGCTTGCCGTGTTCATGCCGTAGAAGCTAAAGATGATCGTGGGCACTGCCAGCACCAAGGTAATCACTGTCAAGCGGCGGATGGTCACGTTCATGTTGTTGGAGATGATGCTTGCAAAGGCATCCATCGAGCCGTTGAGGATCTTGGTGGAGATGTCGCACATCTCGGCTGCCTGGCGCGCCTCGATGAGCACATCCTCGAGCAGCTCTTCCTCGTCGTCGCTAAAGCGGATGAGACGCCCTTGGGCCAGCTTTGCAAGCACGGCCTCAAAGCTTTTGAGGCTGGTAGAGAAGTACACCAACGACTTCTCCAAGCCCAGCATCTTTATGAGCTCGGAGTTGCGCATGTCTTTGCGCAGGACACGCTCGTTTGCCTTGAACTGGCGGTCGATGTCGCGCAGGGCGGTAAGGTAGCGGCGCGCAATCTTCATGAGCATGTCGAGCATGAGCCTTGGATGGCGGCCCTGTTGGTTGCCGCGGCGGCTCTTGGTGAGGCTGTGCACTGTCTCGTTGTAGCGCAGGCTCACCGTGACAAAAATCCTGCGCTTGGGCAGCATGAGAAGCGTGAGCGGGTGCGTGTCGTACTGCGTGATGTTCGAGTCCATGGTCTCTGCGCGGTCTTCGACAAAGGGGCAGTCGACGATGATGAGCGTCTGGCGCTCGTCCTCGTCGTAGTCAACGTGTGAGTGCTCTTCATCGTCGAGTGCCGCAGCGGCAAACTCGGGGACGACGCCCAACTGAGTGGAAAGCCATTCTCGCTCCTCGGGGTTGGGGGCCACGACATTGACCCAGCAATCTTCTTCGAGCGCGTCGATATGGGTCATTTCTCCGTCTACGTACTTGTAGTAGTCGATCATCTCACACCTCCCCGAGGCTTTTCGAAAACAGCATTGTGAATGATACGCCGCAGTGCACAGCGAAGCCGCGCAAAAAACGTGAGAGGGGCAAACTCGAAGGCCCCAGCAAAAAGACGCCGCGCTTTGCTGCGAAAGGCGGCAAGGCGCGGCATCAGCAAAACAGGTTTTACAAGCCCTTATGCCAGCAACGCCTCGATCTCTTCTTTAGGAATAGCGCCCACGGATTTCTTGGCAACCTTGCCATCTTTGAAAACGAACAGAGCAGGAATAGCCGATATGCCAAACTGCTGTGCCAGCGCCATCTGTTTATCGGTATTGACCTTGCCGACCTTGACCTCGGGGTGCTCGTCTGCAAACTCCTCTACCAGAGGAGAAAGCATCATGCACGGGCCGCACCACACAGCCCAGAAGTCCAAAAGCACCGGCTTATCGCTTTTGAGAACTTCTTCCTCAAAATTCTCTGACGTAATCTCTATGACCGGCATATCGCGCTCCTTCCTAGAGCGAGCCACACGTACATTGTTGCAGTGAGTGCGAGCATAACACGCCTTCCAAGCAAAGCACAGCCGAAAAACGCAGCTTATCACCGCAGTGTTTGTCTCGTACCTGCTTGCACAGCGCCAGCTTTATGACCAGCGAGCGGCTTTATGCATTGCGGCGGTAGCGACACACGCTCCAGCGGTTGGAGCCGTCGTCGCGCACAAGTCTGAGCGGATCCATCGTCACGCGCCCGCTCCTGCGCGCCGCAGCCGCCTCGTTGATGAGTGTGGCAAAGATGCACTTCATGTTCTTGCGCACAAAGTACTCAGGGTGCCACTGCACGCCCATCATAAAAGTACGATCGGGCATCTCGACGGCCTCCACCAGGCCGTCCGGGCCATAAGCGACAGGCTTGAGCATGGGCGAAAGCTCTTTGACGCCCTGGTGGTGCATGGAATTGGTAGCGATGCGGTCCATGTCGAGCATCTCGCCGAGCTTTGAGTCGCGGATGATGCGCACAAAATGACTCGGGTGAGACCAGTCGTCTTTTTGCCAATGCTCGATAGACTTCTTTGCCTCGTCGTCGTCATGCTGTGGGAACTGATCGTAGAGGTCTTGGTACAGCGTCCCGCCAAAGAAAACGTTCATCATCTGCATGCCACGGCATATGCCCAACGTGGGCACGTCAAACTTATACGCATACGACAAGATCAGGCATTCGACCTCCTCACGCAGCGGCGTGGGCGTATCCGCCTTGGCATGATGCTCTGTGGAGTGATAACGCTCGGGGCTTATGTCGGCACCGCCAGTGAGCAAAAAGCCGTCCATCATCGGGAACAAAGTCTCGTAGACAGCCTTGTCTGAGACAAGCGGTAGCACGACGGGAACACCGCCGGCAGCGATGATGGCATCTGGGTAGGCGCCACGCAGCTCGATCTTGTTCACGTCGGGAAGCGACGTGGGGACGATGCCGATGATGGGCAGATGCGCTTTGTCTGTGGCGGGTGTGCTTTGTTGCATGGTCGTGCTCTCCAGCGGGATTCCTAGCGGTTTGCTTGGGAGATTATAGGCTTGCCGTCCCTAGGACACCATCGTGAGAAAGCACACCAGCGCGGGCGTCGTAGCAAACGACAACAGCGTGGTGATGAAGGTCATCTGCGACATACGCTTCATGTCCCCGCCGTACTGGAAGCACAAAAGCGTGCCGTTTGTGGCAACGGGCATACCCGCAAGCACCACCATGCAGCCTAGGATGACTGGGTCGCTTATCACGAAGTGCAAGACACCCCACACTGCAAGGGGCGACAGAATCAGGCAGATGAGGGCTTGCACGTACAAGCGCCAACCGCCCAAGAGGTCTTTGACGGGCATGTTGGCTAGATTGGAGCCCACGATAATGAGTGCACCAGGCGTGGTCATGGCGCCGACCGTCTGCGTGAGCTGCGAGACGACAGGCACGTTGTGGATGCCCAACAGACACAGCGGAATGACTGCGACGCAGGCCACATTGCACGGCGTGAAAAACATGCGCGGGCTGAAGCGCAGTTTAGCGCCGCTTTCTAGCTCGTCTACCTTCTCTGAGCGGTCGCTCATGAGCCAGATGGGACCCAAGGTAAAGACCAGCAGATTGAAGGGGATATTGAACATGGCTGCGTTGATGAGCGCATCCTGCCCAAAGATTGCCGATATGACCGGAAAGCCCACAAAGCCTACGTTGCCAAAGAGTGTGGCAAAGCGGTACACGCCGCGGCGGCCCTTGGGCAGCATGAGCACGCGTACGGTTATCTCACCGATGACGATGAGGATGCCGTAGGTAAGGAACGCAAATCCAAAGAGGCGCAGAATCTGTTCTGCCGGGGGAATGTTGCTGGCATTGAGCACCGAGCTGAGCGTCAGGCAAGGGACGACGGCCTCGAGCAAAACCTTGGAGAGCGCCTTATCAAACGTAACGTCGATGCGCTTGGAGTACTTGAGGAAGTAGCCCAGCGCCATGATGAGGAACAAAACGCCGAGTTGGATGAATATATTGGTCATATCTATCTGCATGGGACGAGAATTCTATTCCCCGTATTTTGGAAAATGCAAGCTAGAATAATGAATTTGTGTCAACAGCACCGCAGCAGGAGTAAAAGGAGCCGCCTAAATGCACGCACGCCCGCCAAAACACCTCGAAGAGCGTTTTGACTGGTACGCCGCAGCCATCGCCGCGCAGCCGGAGTCGCTCAAGGGCAAGTGGGTTGCCACGCGCATGCCCGCCGCCACCAAGCTGCATCTGGACTTGGGCTGCGGCAAAGGTGAGTGGACCTGCGCCTGCGCGCAAAAGCACCCCGACGAGTTATGGGTGGGCTTTGATAACGAGAAGGTCTGCATAGCCATGAGTGCCAAAAAGGCTGTGGTTGAAGCAAGCATCCCCAACGTTGTCTTTGCCCTCACTGATGGCGACAGTCTGCCGCAGACCATAGCCGACGGCGAGGTAGACGTGCTGCACCTCAACTTCTCCACGCCGTGCCCGCGTCGCAAGCACGCAGATGTACGGCTCACACACGCCAAGCGCCTCATGGAGTACCGGCGCATCCTGGCAGACGACGGCCGCTTGGAGATAAAGACCGACAGCCAACCGTTTTACGACTGGACGCTACACCAGCTAGACTATGCGGGCTACGACGTCTTATGGAGCTGCCGCGACCTGCACGCTGCTGCCGCGCAAGGGCAAAAGACACCCATAGACCCCACCATCGCAAGCGGGTACGAGAAACGCCTCATCCAAAAGGGCGCACGCGTGCACTGCATCGTAGCTAAACCTGGCTGCGCGCCAGACAGTCTGCCCGAGCAAGACTGCCCACAAAGTCTCGTGGACTACCTACCCCAAGACCTTACGAGCATCGATTACGTGCCCTACGGCATGGAGGAATGCGTCGAGAACATGCTCAACCGCAAACGCAACCTCGAGCGCAAAGCACGTGCCGCCGCCAAACGCGACGCCAAACGCTAGCGCATACCGCTAAGGAGATAGAGAGTGGACCTACTGAACATATTGACCGGCGGCGGGCTCATCGAGCCTTGGGCTGTCGCGCTGGCATGCGTGGGCTTCCTTGTGGCCGGGTTCATAGACTCAATCGCCGGCGGCGGCGGGCTCATCTCCATCCCCGTGCTGCTCATAGGCGGGCTGCCCATCCACACGCTGATAGCCACCAACAAGCTCGCAAGCAGCATGGGCACGGCCGTGGCCACCTTCAAGTACTACCGCGAAGGCTACATGAAGCTACATATCGTGGCCCCGTGCATCGCCTTTGCCCTTGCCGGCTCTGCCGCAGGCGCCAATGCGCTGCTCATCGCCGATGAAAACGCCATACGTGTTCTCATGCTCGTGGTGATACCTGTTGCGGGCTTTTACGTCTTGCGCACCAAAGAGCTGGGAAGCTCAAAAGAGCCGCTGCCAAAAACGCGACGCATCGCCACCTGCGCGGTCATCGCCTTGTGCATCGGCTTCTACGACGGCTTCTACGGCCCGGGTACGGGCACCTTTCTCATGCTTTTGCTCACAGGGCTTGCGCACCTCAAGATTACCGATGCCGCAGGCACCACCAAAGCAATCAACCTGTCCACCAACGTCACAGCGATGGTGGTCTTACTCGTCAACGGAGCGGTGCTCGTGCCGTTGGGCCTTCTCTGCGGCGCCTTCAACATCGCGGGTAATTACCTAGGCGCGCGCATGTTCACCAAGAAGGGCTCGGCCTTGTGCAGGCCCATCATCCTCGTCGTGCTCGTAATCTTTGCCATACGCGTCATATGCGAGCTCGCAGGCATCGTCTAGCGCGCCAAGCTGCGCTATCCAAAGAGCCCCATCCACTGCCAGTAGGGCACGCTTACAGCAAGGCCAACTAGGCAGATGACCATGTAAAGCACGCAGTAGCGGGCCATATCCGCATGGCGCACCATCTGGCCGTCGACGCTGTAGAACGCCGCGAGGTAAATCGGGTTTTGGTAGAGCACGAACCACGGGTTAACAGTGGCATAGACCGCAAAGCCAACGACCCAAGGGTTGATGCCCTGCGCCAAGGCAAGCGGCACCAAAAACACCATGACGATATTGACGTAGGCCATCTCGGACACAATGACAAAGCGCAAGAGTATGGTGACCAACCCCACCCCCACCACAAACGCATACGGGTTGTTGGCCAGCAGCTCGAACAGAGGACCTGCCACCGATACAATCCAATCGCTCACACCCGCCTGCGAGAACACATCGGCGATGGAGATGATGGACCCAATAAAGACAAGCGATGACCAGCTGATGTCGTTTTTGAAGCTGGCCTTGTCCATGATGCCGCACGCATGCACAACAACAATTGCAACGAGCGCCACGATGGTGCTGTCTATGTGATGCAGCGACTGCGTGACCCACATGAGCACAGTAATCAAGATGATGACGAGCATGCGCTTTTCGAGCTTGCTCATGGGGCCCAGCTCGCGATAAGCCTGCGTGACGTCGACTGGCGCATCTGCACTGTCAGAGCATGCATCGCTCACGTCTGCCGCTGCACAGCCCATGTTGTTTTTGGCAGCGCCCTTGCGAGGCCCATAGATGGCAACGATGGCCACGTAGTTGAGCAAGGTCACGACAGCAAACCAGGGCAGTGCCGCGATAAACCAATGCAGCATGTCAAAGCGCGCCTGTACATCGGCAGGAAGCAGCGCCACGAGCCCATAGCCTATGACACTTGCACTAATCACAGCAGGACCAACGTTGCGCACGCCGGCGAGCATGGCCAAGAACAAGCCCTGCATCTGCTTGCCAAAGCGCGGGTAGCCGGCAGCGTCGCCCATGCTCATGGCGATAGGCGTAATCATCGAGGTCTTTGCAGAGAGACTGGGGACAAGCGGGCCCAGCACCGTACCGACGGCCATGAGGCCAGCCACGCGCGCTTTGAAGCTTGCTGGGAACTTGGCTATGATCGCCAGCGCCATGCGCCTCATAAGACCACATGTCTTCATGGCTGCGCCAAGCCCAAAGGCAGCCACAAGCAGCCACCAAGTGCTTGTGGAAAACGCAGCAAATGCCGTGGTTATCTGCATGCCGCCTACAACGACAAAGGCCGCTGCCATGGCCAAGGCCGTTACGTACTCGGGCAAAACGGCGGCGACCCACCACACGACAGCGCAAGCCAATATCGCAAGGCATATGACGCCCTGCTGACCCAAGCCCACGTTTGCGCAGCCAAACCACACCGCGGCCGCGGCAACCAGGCCGCCGATTGCGCCGGCGACCTTCTTCTTGCTTAGGCCCTTCCCCGCGACTTTACCTGCGCCGTCTTTGGCCGTTTTGGTGTCGTCTTTGCGATCTTGCACATCCGCACTCATCGCGCATCTCTTTTCAACCCATGCGCGCCCCTCGCGCGCATCCAAGGCAAAGGATAGTCCTTATGGCAAGCGCCGGCAGCATCTTTTGCACGCGAGCGGATATTTGCGGCCGCACAGCCAAAGCACGCGCGGACCGCAGCTGTAGCGCTAGTCGAACAACCCGGCAGACAGATAGCGCTCGCCGTTGTCGGGGAGTATGGCAACGATGTTCTTGCCGGCAAACTCGGGGCGCTTGGCAAGCTCAAGCGCCGCCCAAACAGCAGCACCGGAGGAGATGCCCACAAGCACGCCCTCCTTGCGGCCTACCAGGCGCGCCGTCTCAAAGGCGTCCTCGTTTTCCACGGCGATGACCTCGTCGTAGACCTTAGTGTCGAGCACGTCAGGTACAAAACCCGCGCCGATACCCTGGATCTTATGGGAGCCGGACTTGCCCTTTGACAGCACCGGGGAGCTAGCAGGCTCGACAGCGACCACGTGCACGCCGGGGTTCTTCTCTTTGAGGAAGCTTCCCACACCGGTCACCGTGCCGCCGCTGCCCACGCCCGCGACAAAGGCATCGACCTTTCCGTCGAGGTCTTCCCAAATCTCTGGGCCAGTGGTCTGATAGTGGGCCTTGGGGTTTGCCGGGTTGACGAACTGTCCAGCGATGATGGAGCCTTCAATCTGCTCGTGCAGCTCGTCTGCCTTGGCGATGGCGCCCTTCATGCCCTTGGCGCCCTCGGTCAAAACAAGCTGTGCACCATAGGCCTGGATGAGCTGGCGGCGCTCCATAGACATGGTCTCGGGCATGACAATGATGGTCTTGTAGCCCTTGGCGCTTGCCACGCTCGCCAAGCCGATGCCGGTGTTACCGGAGGTAGGCTCGATGATGGTGCCGCCGGGTTTGAGTGCGCCGGAGCGCTCTGCGTCCTCGATGAGCGCTTTGCCGATGCGGTCTTTAACAGAGCCCGCGGGGTTGCGGTACTCGAGTTTGCCGTAGATTTTTGCGGCATTGCTGCCCGCGTCCTCCAAGGCCACAAGCTCCAGAAGCGGTGTCTTGCCGATGAGCTGTTCTGCGCTGGTATAAACGTTTGTCATTGTTCCTCCAATTGACGTTGCCCTCAAAGCAGGCACATACCGCGCACTGCTCGTTGCTCTCAATTAAACCTACCTACTTGGTAGGATTAATTGAATTTACGCCCACATAACCTCTGTGTCAATAAGAAACCATGTTGCAAGAACTCAACACACTGGCCGGCCTCATGATAAGCGCCCAAAGCAGCGACTTTAATGTCATCTAGTCGCGCGCAACCATCGCAAACCCATACGTTTCTGTCTCGCAACGTTGTTTGCAACATCGTTGCATACGTTTCAACTTGGCACAGCATTGCATTTACACAGCGCAAATCCGTCAGATTACTGGGATAATTATTAAGTTTCATAAGCACTTGCGACAAATCCCAACGGAGGCGCCGTGTCCCAGAGCACGCAACATATGCCCAACTGCATTCACGTAGGCATCGACGTAGGGTCCACCACTGTCAAGGCAGTGGTCTTGGATCCCGCCACCTCCCAGGTTCTCTATAGCGAATACGAGCGTCATGGCGCGCGTCAGGCTCAAAGCGTAGCTGCGGCGCTCGAGCGCGTCCGTGCAAAATTCCCACATGCAGTTCTACGTTGTGCCATAACCGGATCGGGCGCAGCACCGCTGGCGCAGGCCACAGGCGCAAGCTACATCCAAGAGGTCGTGGCCAACTCGATCGCCATCCGCAAGCTCTACCCCGCAACGCGCACCGCCATAGAACTGGGCGGCCAAGACGCCAAGATGATCTTTTTGGCCCCCGACGAGCAAAGCGGCACCACCACGGTAAGTGACATGCGCATGAACGGCAGCTGCGCGGGCGGTACAGGCGCCTTTATCGACGAGATAGCCCATCTGCTGCGCATCCCCGTAGAGCAGTTTAACGAGCGCGCCCAAGCGGGAACCCGCGTCTACGACGTATCGGGCCGTTGCGGCGTCTATGCCAAAACCGATATCCAACCCCTCCTCAACCAAGGCGTCCCCAAAGAGGATCTGGCGCTGTCGACCTTCCATGCCATCGCCAAGCAGACTATCGGCGGCCTGGCGCAAGGGCTCGACATCAACCCGCCGGTCATCTTCGAGGGAGGCCCACTCACCTTCAACCCGCGCCTCATAGAGGTCTTTGCCGAGCGCCTCAATCTTGGCAAAGACGACATCATCGTCCCCGAGCACCCCGAGGTCATCGTCGCCTTGGGCGCAGCCTACGCTGTAGGCGGCGTCTTTAGCGACAGCGCCATTGAGCTTGACGTAGACGCAGCCGTCGCCGCGCTTGAGGACTATGCGGCAAAAGGGCTTACCTCCGGCAACCAGGCTCCCGCGCTCTTTGAGAGCGAGCAAGAACTCGCGGCCTTCAAAGAGCGCCACAAGCTACCGCAGATCACCACGCCGGATCTTGAGAGCGGCTCTGTCTTAAGCGCCTACCTGGGCATCGACTGCGGCTCGACCACCACCAAGTTCGTGCTTTTGAGCCAAGACGGTAGCAAGCTCATAGACAGCTTCTACTCCTCGAACGAGGGCGAGCCCATAGACGTCGCCCAAAGCGCCCTGTTGGACATGCGCGAGCGCTATCGCAAGCGCGGCGTCAAGCTAGAAATCTTGGGCGTGGGCACCACCGGCTACGGCGAGATGCTCATGAAGGAGGCCTACAACGCCGATTACCACGTCGTGGAGACAGTGGCGCACGCCAAGGCGGCGCGCACCTACCTACCCGACGTGAGCTTCATCCTGGACATAGGCGGACAGGACATGAAGGCTATCTGGGTCGACGACGGCGTCGTTACCGATATCGTCGTCAACGAGGCCTGCTCGTCTGGATGCGGCTCCTTCTTGGAGAACTTTGCCGGCAACCTTGGCATAGCCACAACCGACATCGCCAACCAAGCTTTCTCCTCCAAGGCTCCGGCCATGCTGGGAAGCCGCTGCACCGTTTTTATGAACTCGAGCATCGTGACCGAGCAGCGCTCGGGCAAAACGCCGGCCGATATCATGGCGGGCCTATGCCGCTCAATCATAGAAAACGTCTTTACCAAGGTCATACGCCTAAGCAACCTCGACCGCCTGGGCACCAAGATTATGGTGCAAGGCGGCACCTTCCTAAACGACGCCGTACTGCGCGCGTTCGAGGAGCACGTAGGGCGCGAAGTCACGCGAGCCCCCTACCCCGGGCTCATGGGCGCACTGGGTGCCGCGATGCTCACGCGCGAACACATGGAGAGCCAGCGCGACGCAGCAGGCCAGCTGCCCAAATCGAGCTTCATAGGGCTCGACGCGCTGGACTCGCTGAGCTACACACAGCAATCAAACCTCACCTGCCCGTTTTGCGCCAACCACTGCAACCGCACGCTCATATCCTTCAGCAACGGCAGCTCGTATGTCACCGGCAACCGTTGCTCCAAGGGAGAAATCATAGGTGACCCCAAGGACAGCCAAGTGCGCGAGCAGCTCAAAGATGCCCGCACCAAAGAGCAAAGCGTCCCCAACCTCTTTGAAAAGCGCAAGGAGCTTCTGTTTGCCAGCTACCCCTACGAGCAGCTCTGCGAGCCGCGCAACGTATGCATCGGCTTGCCGCGCGTGCTGGCCATGTGGGACACTGCGCCTTTCTGGACGACGTTTTTTAGAGCGCTGGGTTTTAACGTCAAGCTCAGCCCGTTTTCTACGCGCCGCATCTACGAAGATGGCCTGCAGGCCGTCACAAGCGACACAGTGTGCTTCCCGGCCAAGCTCGTACACGGACATATTCGCAGCTTGGTGCGCTCCAAGGTCGACCGCATCTTCATGCCCATCATCACCGTCGTCAAAAGCGAGGGCAC
>CAYQLX010000013.1:21851-24217 GCA_964418305.1 uncultured Coriobacteriaceae bacterium
CTGCAAGAGCAGGGCATGGAGGTTATGGAGCAGGTGCAGGCAGACGGCAAGTACGCCGTTGTCTTGGCAAGCCGCCCCTATCAAAACGACGACTTAGTCAACCACGACCTCCCCAAGATTTTCACCGAGCTAGGCATCCCCGTGCTCACCGCAGACTCCATCCCCGCCATCCACACTCAGGACCTGTCAAACAGCTTGCTGGATGTCGTCAATAACTTCCACGCACGCATGCTATCCACCGCGCTTGAGGCCGCAAGAAGTGAGCACTTGGAGTACGTGCAAATCGTGAACTTCAACTGCGGGCACGACGCCTATCTTTCCGATGAGATCATCCGCCTCATGAAGGAGACGAGCAACAAGAGTCCGCTCGTGCTCAAGCTCGATGAAAGCGACATATCGGGCCCACTGCACATACGCGTACGCAGCTTTATCGACACCGTGGGCGCGCGCCACAAGGCCGGCAGCCTAGAGGTGCACGAGCTGCAAGACCCCTACCACTCCAAGTTCACCAAGGACATGCGCATCGGCGGCTCGCAGGAAAAGACCGTGCTCGTGCCCAACACCTCGCATGCCTTCTCCATGCTCATGACGGCAACCTTCCGCCGCCAAGGGCTCAACGCCGTGAGCCTGCCCATAGGACGCGACGAGGCAATACGTCTGGGCAAACTCTACGTACACAACGACATCTGCTTCCCGTGCCAAATCGTCATTGGAGAGGCGCTTGCCGCCGTGGCAAGCGGACAGTGGGACCCAGACAAGGTGGCCGTGGGCATGGGCAAGTACATCGGCGACTGCCGTCTCACGCATTACACGGCCCTGCTCCGCAAGGCGCTCGACGACGCCGGCTACCCACAGGTTCCCATCATCACCAACGACGACGTTGACTTCCACGACGTGCATCCCGGCTTCAAGATGAGCCTGCCGAGCGCCATACGCATCGCCTTTGGACTGCCGATGATTGACGCGCTTGAAGAGCTGCTGCGCAAGATGCGCCCCTACGAGCTTGAGCCCGGCAGCGCAAACGCCGCCTTTGACAAGGGGCTGGCGCTTACCATGCAAGGTTTGGAAGACGGCGGCATCTCCGGCATGAAGAAGGGATTTGCGCAGGCCATAGAGCTGATGAAGCAAGTTAAATACGACCGCAGCAACCCTAAGCCGCGCGTCCTGATTGTGGGCGAGTACCTGCTCAACTTCCATCCGGGCTCCAATCACGACATCGAGCTTTTCTTGGAGCAAAACGGGATGGAGGTCATCGAGGCGCGCATGACCGACGTCATCCGCAAGACGTACTTCTACAAAGACTGCCAGGTCAAGGAGTACAAGCTCGACAAGCCGCTGGGCTACAAGGTCAACTTCCGCGTTTGCAATAACATCTTCAACATCGCACATGACACCTGCGACAAAATCGCCTGTGCGCACCCGCTCTACAAGCCGGCAGCGCGCATGCAAGACATCGTCAAGGCGAGCGATCCAATCATCCACCACACCTTCGACGCAGGCGAGGGCGTGCTCATTCCGGCCGAGATTTTGCATCATGCACGGCAGGGCTGCCGCGCCTTCATCATCCTGCAGCCGTTTGGGTGCCTGCCCAACCATGTCGTGGGGCGCGGCATCACCAAAAAGCTCAAAGAGCTTTACCCCGATGCGCAGATTCTGCCCTTGGACTACGACCCCGACGTGGCGCACGCCAACATCGAAAACCGCCTCCAGATGCTGATCATGGACGCCAAGGCCAAGCACGGGGAGTAGGCCGCCAAGAGATAAGGGCAACAACGCCATCCCAACCGTCAGCTGCTACTGCTCTGCGCACGCAAAGAAGGGACCTCTTTCGAGGTCCCTTCGAGCAATTGCTATGTCGCTTGGTTTGGTGCTTTGCAGTGCTTGAATCAGGCTTAGACCAGGCCCTGAGCCATCATCGCGTTGGCAACCTTCTCAAAGCCTGCGATGTTAGCGCCGGCAACAAAGTCGCCTTCCTTGCCGTACTTCTTGGCTGCGTCGTCGCAGGAATGGTAGATGTTGACCATGATGTCGTTGAGCTTGCCGTCGACCTCCTCGAAGGTCCAGGAGATGTGGCCAGCGTTCTGGGCCATCTCAAGGCCAGAGACGGCAACGCCGCCTGCGTTTGCGGCCTTGCCGGGGAAGAACACAACGCCGTTGTCCTGGAAGTAGTTGATAGCCTCGGTGACGGTGGGCATGTTAGCGCCCTCGCCCACAATCTTGACGCCGTTTGCAACCAGTGCCTTGGCGTCCTCGAGCAGGATGGTGTTCTCACGTGCGCAGGGCAGTGCGATGTCGCAAGGGATCTGCCACACAGCGCGGCCATCGCCAGCGGTAAAGGTGCCGCGGCCTGCAATCTCGGGGTACAG
>CAYQLX010000014.1:0-24064 GCA_964418305.1 uncultured Coriobacteriaceae bacterium
AAGACGGCATCGAGACCGATGAGCTTACGCGCATGAAGTGGCGCTATCTTGATATCCGCCGTCCCGAGGTCGCCGCGGCCCTGCGCCTGCGCGACAACGTTACTTGGTCGTTGCGCAGCGCTTTGCACAAGCGCGGTTTCACCGAGGTCGAAACTCCTATTCTGGGCAAGTCCACCCCCGAGGGTGCACGTGACTTCATCGTCCCGTCGCGTCTGAGCGCAGGCGATTTCTATGCCCTGCCGCAATCCCCTCAGCTCTTCAAGCAGCTGCTTATGGTGGGCGGCATCGAGCGTTACTACCAGGTGGCCAAGTGCTTCCGCGACGAGGACCTGCGCGCTGATCGTCAGCCTGAGTTCACTCAGATCGACATCGAGATGTCTTACATCACAGAAGACGACGTCATGCAGATGATGGAAGACGTCATGGCCGAAGTCTTGGCCGATGCCGGCATCACCGATATCAGCTTCCCGCTCGACCGCGTCCAGTACTCCGATGCCATGGGCACCTACGGCATCGATCGCCCGGACCGCCGCTTTGGGATGAAGCTCGTCGATATCTCCGATATCGTGGCCAACTGCGGCTTCAAGGTGTTCTCTGGCGCGCTGGCAAACGGCGGCGTCGTTAAGGCTATCAACGCTAAGGGCGCAGGTGACATGCCCCGTGCGCAGATCGACAAGATTGGCGAGCTGGCCGTTAAAGCAGGCGCCAAGGGTATGGCCTGGATCGCTTATCGCAGCGATGGCTCGGTAACGAGCCCCATCCTCAAGTTCTTTACCGACGAGGAAAAAGACGCCATGGCAGCTGCCTTGGATATCCAAGCAGGCGATCTTGTTATGTTTGGCGCAGATAGTGCCTCCGTCGTCAACGAGGTTTTGGGTGTCATCCGCTTGCATATGGCAAAGAAGCTCGACCTCATCCCGCACGGTACTCATGACATGCACTGGGTCGTGAACTTCCCGATGTTCCATTACGACGACGATGAGAAGCGCTACGTTGCTGAGCACCATCCGTTCACGCGCGTTCGCGACGAGGACCTCGATAAGATCGAGGACGACCCAATGGCCTGCGGCTCGTATTCCTACGACTTGGTCATGGACGGCTTTGAGGTGGGCGGCGGCACCGTTCGTATCCACACACCAGAACTCCAGCGCCGCATCCTCAAGCGCATTGGCATGACCGACGAGCAAATTGACGAGCAGTTTGGCTTCTTGGTCAAGGCGCTTTCCTTTGGTGCACCTCCCCATGGCGGCATTGCCTTGGGTCTGGATCGCTTGGTCATGCTCATCGGCGGCTTTGACTCCATCCGCGACGTTATCGCCTTCCCCAAGACCTCTTCTGGCGCCGACGCTATGACTGGTGCTCCTGCCGCTGTTACGCGCCGTCAGCTCAAGGAAGTCTCCTTGAGCCTGGATTTGTAGGGCGGGTGCGGTATGACAGTACTCAGACTGAGCAAGACCTACTGCCCCACGCTCAAGGAAGACCCGGCAGACGCAGACATCGCCAGCCATCGCCTGCTCATGCGTGCAGGCATGATTCGCAAGATGGGTTCGGGCATCTATACCTTCTTGCCTTTGGGACAGCGCGTGCTAGCCAAGGTCAAGCAGATCATCCGCGAGGAAATGAACGCAGCTGGCTGCCAAGAGGTGCTCATGCCCATGCTGCAGCCGGCCGAGCTGTGGCATGAGTCGGGCCGATGGGACGACTATGGCCCCGAGATGATGCGCCTTGAGGATAGACACGGCGTCGAGTTTTGTCTGGGCCCTACGCACGAGGAGCTCATCACCGACCTCGTGCGCAACGAGCTGCGCTCTTACAAAGAGCTGCCCATCAATCTCTATCAGATGCAGGATAAGTTCCGCGACGAGCGTAGGCCGCGTTTTGGGCTGTTGCGCACGCGCGAGTTCATCATGAAGGATGCCTACAGCTTCTCGGCAAATGAGGAGTCCTTGGATGAGATCTACAACCAGATGTCGGTCGCTTATGCGCGCGTCTGCGAGAGGCTGGGCATGGACTTTCGCATGGTCGAGGCCGATTCTGGCCAGATTGGCGGCAGCGAGACCTGTGAGTTTATGGCGCTTGCCCCTGCTGGTGAGTCTGATTTGGTCCATTGCACCTGCGGTTACGCTGCAGACGCAGAGGCCGCGAATGTCGGTGTCGTCGTTGCTGACGTGCCCGAGCGCGAGCTCGAGAAGATTTCCACCCCGGGTGTGCATACGATTGATGACCTTGCCGCTTTCTTGGGCGTCGGCCAAAACGCGTTGGTAAAGGCTCTGTCTGCAACGGCAGACGACGGCGTCACGTATGTGATGTTCGTCCCCGGCGACCACGAGGCCAACGACATCAAGTACGCGCAGGTTGCCCCCGGCATGCGCCTGCTCACCGACGAAGAGATGATTGAGCGCGGTTTGGTCAAAGGCTCGATGGGACCTGTTGGCTTGCCGCAGGGCACGAAGGTCATCGCCGATGCATCGCTTGAGGGCTTTATGTCTTGGACGGTGGGTGCCAACGAGGACGGCTTCCACTACTTGGGCGCCAAGCCCGGGCGCGATTTTGAGGTCGACGCCTACGTAGACCTCGTCATGGCCAAGCCTGGCGACCTTTGTCCCAAGTGCGGCAAGGCGCTTTCTGGTGACCGCGGCATCGAGGTCTCGCAGGTCTTCAAGTTGGGTACCAAGTACTCCGAGGCTATGAACGCCACCTTTATGGACGTCGATGGCAAGGAGAAGCCGTTTGTCATGGGCTGCTATGGCATTGGTGTCACGCGTTCTTTGGCCGCTGTCGTAGAGCAGCGTAACGACGAGGCAGGCATCGCTGGCTGGCCGGTGAGCATCGCTCCGGCAGAGGTTGCCGTTATCCCGCTGGTCAAGGGAGACGACCTCGTGGAGCCTTTGGCCGACAAGTTGGCAAACGAGCTTTCCGCCCATGGCATCGAGGTTGCCTACGATGACCGCAAGGAGCGTGCAGGTGTTAAGTTCGCTGATGCCGACCTCGTGGGTTGGCCTTTCCAGCTCATCATCGGCAAGAAGGGTGCTGCCGCGGGTATCGTCGAGTTCAAGGACCGCGCGCAGGGCACCAAGATTGAGATTGGCATCGACGCAGCTGTTGCTCATACTTGCGCTGTGGTCGAGGCCGCCCGCAAGGAGTGCGAGGCCAAGACGACCGAGCTGTAGGGCTCTCAAGTGCTAAGGCATCCGGTCGGGTCGTTTTGCGGCCCGACCGGTTTTTTCTTCTGATCGACCAAAAGGGGTGGGATGCACATGTGGTTCAACGCGTTGATAGTGGGATGCGGTGGCTTTCTCGGTGCTGCTGCTCGTTACCTGCTCACACAGTTCTCCGCTGTCATTGCGTGCACTCTTACTGGGCAGGATATTGTGAGATTTCCTGTGGGGACCTTTGCTGTCAACTTCATTGGGTGTGTGGCCATGGGCTTTCTGGCCGTGTATTTGCCGCAGCGCTTTCCGGAATATGCGCGTCTGCTGCTCTTTGTCACAACGGGCTGCCTAGGCGGCTTTACCACGTTTTCGACGTTTGGCCTGGATGCCTACAAGCTCTGGACGGCGGGGGATACCGGTATGGCTGTTGCCTATGTCGCGGCCACGCTCGTCTTGTGCCTAGCGGGCGTCGTCGCAGGAGCGGCCGCAGCAAGGGCCGTTGCCTAGAGCTTGCGTTGCATCGCCGCCGGCTGAATATCCTCGAAAACCTTGGATTGCACCCTACGCAACATCTGCATGTTGATGTATCATATTGAGCTGCTGTGTGGCCCGTCACCACACGCAAGGTCTCAAATAAGCGCCTGCACAAGGGGTGCAGGGTTAATTTGAATGGAGTTTTCTCAATGGTCGTTATCCGTCTTGCCCGTCATGGTGCACACAAGAGCCCGTTCTACCGCGTTGTTGTCGCAGACCAGCGCAAGCGCCGCGACGGCAGCTACATCGAGCTCGTAGGCACCTACGATCCTCGTCTCGAGCCCTCTGGAATTCAGCTCGATATGGACAAGATCAACGCATGGATCGCCAAGGGTGCTCAGCCGTCCGAGCGCGTTGCCAAGCTCATGGCAATCGTGAACGGCACCGAGAAGCCCGCAAAGGTCCAGGCTCGCGCCGCTCTCAAGGCCAAGCAGAAGGCAGAGGCCGAGAAGGCCGCAGCCGCCGAGGCCGCCAAGAAGGCTGCCGAGGAAGCCGCTGAGGCCGCTGCCGAGGCCGCTGCTGAGGAAGAGTAGAAGCTATGAGCAGCAACCCGGCTGATGTAGCAGGTCTGGTCCGCTACCTGGTCGAGCAGATCGTCGACGAGCCTCAAGCCGTCGAGGTAGACAGCATCGACCGCCAAAACGGAGAGATCGAAGTACAGATTACCGTTGCCGAAGGCGATATCGGCAAGGTCATCGGCCGTCAGGGCCGCATCATCAAGTCTATCCGCACGCTCGCGCGCGCAGCTGCATCGCAATGCGGTCTGCATGCAGAGGTCGAGCTGGCAGATTAGCCTTGTCGGGCACGCCTTATCGCAACATCGGCCGCGTCGTCAAAGCGCGCGGCTTGGAAGGGAAGGTCTTGGTGCAAGTCACCCAGGGCCTTCCTTTCTGTATCTACGAGGGTCTTAAGGTGAGCATCGTTCCGCCTCTGCTTGATATTGAACGCAGCGGCGAGGTGCTCGAGTGTGACTGCGTCTCAGACGATTCCTGCGTTGTTAGCCTTTCCAATATCGCAAACGTAGATGATGCAGAGGCCGTGGCTGGGCACTATCTTCTTGCTTTGGAAGATGATTTGGATCTGGACCCGGCGCAAGATGCCGTTTTGGTCGTGGGACGCAACGTCGTCTCAGACGACGGGCGCGCCTTGGGTAAGGTGAGCGAATACCTTTGCACCAAGGCTAACGACGTGCTTGTTATCACACGTCAAGACGAAACCGAGCTTTTGGTGCCCGTGATTGAGCAGACCATCGTGTCTGTCCCGCAAGAAGAGGACGCTCCCATCGTCGTCCATCTGCTCGAAGGGCTGGAGGAGCTGTGATCATAGACGTCTTGTCTGTCTTCCCGCAGATGTTCGACAACTATATGGGGCTTTCGATTATGAAGCGCGCTCAAGACAAGGGCTCGCTCGAGTTTCACGCTCATGACCTGCGTGAATGGACGCATGACAGACATCGTAGCACCGACGACGAGCCTTACGGCGGCGGCCAGGGCCTACTTATGACCTGTCCGCCTGTGTTTGAGGCCGTCGACGAGCTTGCCAGCACAGGCCCTAAGCCCACGATTGTTTTCTTCACGCCCACCGGCACTCCCTTCACGCAAGAGCACGCAAAAGAGCTGGCCAGACACGAGCGCCTGCTCATGGTCTGCGGGCGCTATGAGGGCTTTGACGAGCGCGTCTACACCCTGGCAGACCGCTGCTATTCTTTGGGCGATTATGTGCTCACGGGCGGCGAACTTGCCGCGATGGTAGTCACTGATGCCGTGGTGCGCCTGCTCGACGGGGTCTTGGGTGACGAGGCCAGCGCTGTTGATGAGTCTTTCGAGGGGTCGCTATTGGAATACCCGCAGTACACGCGCCCTGCGAGCTTTAAGGGTATGGACGTACCTGATGTTTTGTTAAGCGGAGACCACGGCAAGGTGAACGCTTGGAGGCGCGAGCAGCAGATTGTGCGCACCGCACAACAGCGCCCCGACCTCATCCCAAGCGCTAAGCTCACAGACGACGAGCTTGCACTTGCCAAAGAAATCATCGCTAAGAACAACAAATAGTCGCTGCATGCGCGCTATGATGTAGGTTCATATGTGTCCGCATCAAAATCGTATCCGCAGGAACAGTAAATGACAGATATTCAAAGCAGCAACGCAGAACCCAATCCAGCCGGCAATCAGCCCGGCAACCAAGTGGGTAGCCTGCGCAGCACCATCATCGAGTTTATTGTCATCATCGTCGTCGCTTTGGCGATGGCCTGGGCGCTCACGAACTTTGTCGTAAAGCCCTACCGCATCCCGTCAGGCTCGATGCTCGAGACCATCCAGCTCGAAGACCGCGTCTTGTCCGAGAAGATCAGCTATTACTTTGGGCAGCCGTCCCAAGGCGACATTGTTACCTTCAAAGACCCTGAGGATTCCTCGCGCGTGCTCATCAAGCGCGTCATCGCCACTGCCGGTCAGACGGTAGATCTCAAGGACGGCGTCGTCTACGTAGACGGTCAGGCGCTCGATGAGGATTCTTACACCTTGGGCAAGCCTAGCTACGAGCTCGACTCTATCGAAGACGTCACCTACCCTTACACCGTTGCTGAGGATTGCATCTGGGTCATGGGTGATAACCGCACGGATTCTGCAGATAGTCGCTACTTTGGCGCCGTGCCCATCTCAAGTGTCACCGGCCATGCCTTCTTCACGTACTGGCCGATTTCGTCTATCGGGTTCTTAGAGTAACGCCCACCGCAAACTGTCTAAAAGGAAGGCAACCATGCTCACGTTCCAAGAAATCATTCTCACGCTGCAGCGCTACTGGGCAGACCAGGGCTGCATCGTCTTGCAACCCTACGACTCAGAGGTGGGTGCTGGTACCTACCACACGGCCACCACACTGCGCGCCATAGGCCCGGACACTTGGCGCACCGCTTACGTCCAGCCTTGTCGTCGCCCGGCAGACGGCCGTTATGCCTCCAACCCCAACCGCATGCAGCACTACTACCAGTTCCAAGTGCTCATGAAGCCGTCGCCCGATAACATCCAGGACCTCTACCTGGGTTCGCTCGAGGCTATCGGCATCAACCCTAAGGAGCACGACATCCGCTTCGTGGAAGACGATTGGGAAAGCCCTACCCTGGGCGCCTGGGGCCTTGGCTGGGAGGTCTGGCTCAACGGCATGGAGGTGACCCAATTTACGTACTTCCAGCAGGTGGGTGGCATCGAGTGCGACCCGATACCTGCAGAGGTCACCTACGGCCTGGAGAGGCTTGCCATGTACATCCAAGGCGTCGATAGCGTCTACGATTTGACATGGACCAAGTGCCCCGATGGCACCGTGTTCACCTACGGTGATGTCTTCTATGAAAATGAGCGCGAGCAATCTGCCTACAACTTCGAGCATGCAGACGTCGATATGCTCTTCAAGCGCTTTGAGGCCTGCGAGAAGGAATGCCACCGTCTCTTGGACTTGGGTTTGCCGCTTCCCGCCTATGACAACGTCATGAAGTGCTCGCACGCCTTCAACATATTGGATGCGCGCGGCGCTATATCGGCAACCGAGCGCACTGCTTATATCTTGCGCGTGCGCGACGTGGCCAAGGCATGCTGCGTGAGCTACCTCGCAGAGGTCGTAGACAAGGGCGGGTCCTACATCCCGTCACAAGACGGCCCACAGGACAACCGAACATCCAGGCAGGAAGGGGAGGAGTAACCCATGGCTGAGTCCAAATTGATATTCGAAATCGGCACAGAGGAGATCCCCTCCGAGGCCCTCTACAAGGCAACCGATCAACTGGCCGCGTTGGCCACCAAGGCTCTAGACGATGCAGGTCTTGCCCACGGTACGGTAAAGACCTGCTCAACCCCGCGCCGCATGATTTTGAGTGTTGACGCGGTGGCTGCTGCTACGCAGGCCGTTTCTAACAAGGCAAAGGGACCTGCTGCTCAAATTGCCTTTGATGCGGATGGCAATCCTACCAAGGCTGCAGAGGGCTTTGCACGCGGCAAGGGTCTCACGGCTGCCGACCTTACGGTCGAGGCGGATGAGAAAGGCGTCGAGTATGTCTACGCCGTGGTAGAAAAGCCCGCCGTTGCCGCAACTGATCTTTTGCCCGCTATCTTAAGCGGCCTCATCAAGGGTCTGTCCTGGCCGCGTTCGCAGCGTTGGGGCAGCAGGCATGAGACCTTCAGCCGCCCAGTGCGCTGGCTTGTCGCATTGCTGGGCGAGCAAGTGATCCCCGTCGAGTTTGCTGGCCTTACCGCCGGCCGTACTACGTACGGTCATCGTTTCTTGGCGCCGCAGGCTGTGGAGATTGCCAGTGCAGACGATTTCTTCAGTCACTTCGAGGATATGAAGGTTGTTCCCAGTGCCGCTCAGCGCGATGCTATCATCCGCGAGCAAATCGCCGCTTTCGAGGCACAGACTGGTCTTAGAGCCGATACGCCGCAAAGCACCTATCGCGAAGTTGTCAATCTCGTGGAGTATCCTACGGTCATCCTTTCGCATTTTGATGAGGAGTTTTTGCAGGTCCCGCCCGAGATAATCACCGATGCCATGCTCGAGCATCAGCGTTACTTCCCGATGTATCGCAAGGACGGCTCGCTCGACAATGCCTTCTTGGTGGTGGGCAACGGCGACCCAGCCTGTACCGATACCATTCGCGACGGCAATGAGCGCGTCGTGCGCGCTAGGCTTTCCGACGCAGCTTTCTTCGTGGCCGAAGACCGCCGTCGCCCGCTTGAGTCTTATGTTGACGACCTTGAGGTCGTCACCTTCCAAGAGAAGCTTGGCAGCGTCAAAGCCAAGGTCCAGCGCATCCAGGCGATTGCCGCCAAGGTTTGCGACGAGGCTAGCGTGCAAGGACAGGAGCGCGAGGATGCTATTCGCGCCGCGCTGCTGTGCAAGGCCGATTTGGTGACAGGTGCCGTGGTCGAGTTCACGTCGCTGCAAGGCGTTATGGGCGGCCATTATGCGCGCTTTAGCGGGGAGACCGACGGCGTGGCGGCTGCTATCACCGAGCATTACCACCCGCGCTTCAGCGGCGATGCCGTGCCTTCCACCACGGCGGGCAAGGTCGTGGCCCTAAGTGACAAGATGGACACCATCTGCGGCATCTTCGCTGCTGGCATGGGTCCCACCGGTTCCAGCGATCCGTATGCATTGCGCCGTGCTGCACTGGGCATCATCAGCATTATGCGCGAGGGCTTGGAAGTTCCTGTGCCGGCATTGGTACAGCAATCCTTGTCGCTCTACAAGGAGCAGGGCATCGAGTTCGACGTGCAAGCTGTGCGCGACGAGGTCGTGGACTTCTTTATCACACGCACCAAGGTCATGCTCAGAGACTCTGGTTGCGCAGCCGATACCGTCGACGCTGTGCTCGCCGCCGGTGTCGAGGAGCCCATGGAGCTCATTAGGCGCGCCGATGCCCTCGAGCAGGCGCGCAAAGACGATCCGGAGACCTTCGAGAATCTGGCTGCTGCTTTTACGCGCGCCAACAACCTGCGCGAGCAAGAGGCTGGCACAGGTTACGACCCGGCTGCTTTAAACGATGTTGCCGGTGCTTTGAGCGCAGCAATCGTAAAGGCCGAGGCCAACGTGGCAAAAGCATTGGATGCCAACGACTATGCACATGCTTTGGCCGAGCTTGCGGCACTTCGCACACCTATCGACGATTTCTTCGACAAGACAATGATCAAAGATGAGGACCTTACGGTGCGCACTGTTAACATGCAGTTGCTCAATCGCTTTGCTAACGTCTTTGCTCGCGTGGCCGATATCGGCAAGCTGGCCACTAAATAATCATGAACAAGTGGGTTGCGTATGGGGAGCCTCAAGACGGGTTCCCCACCATTCACGTCGTATCAGACTCTCTGGGCAAAACAGCCCGCGCCGTTGCCCGCGCCGCTGCAGCCTCCTTTGGCAGCGTGAATCCCTTCATGGAAGTGCGCAGCGAGGTCCCCGATGCCCAAACGCTCGAATCCGAGCTCAATGAGCATCTGGCCTTGCATCGTGAAAGGGGAGTAGGCGGCTCATTCGTGGTGTTCTATACGTTGGTGGACCCTCCCATGCGCAAAGTGGTGAGTTCCTTCTCCAAGCAAGAAGGCATCATCTGCGTCGATATCCTGGATGAAAGCGTCGCCGCCTTGGCCCAGGCCACGGGCAAGCGCCCTGAGGCACATGTGGGTGCTATCCGCCAGGTGGATGCGGCGTATTTCCGCCGCATAGACGCCATCGAGTTCACCATCGCGCATGACGACGGTCGCAACCCTCAAGGGCTCACCGATGCTGACATCGTGCTCATCGGCGTGTCGCGCAGCTCCAAGACGCCGCTTTCCATCTATTTGTCCCAAATGGGATACAAGGTGGCCAATATCCCGCTTGACTCAAAAACGGATCCGCCGGCGCAGATCTACGATGTCGACCCGACGCGCCTCTTTGGTCTCATGACGTCACCGGAGGTGCTTGTGGACATCCGCAAGCGTCGTTTGGGCTCGGAGCAGGAGGCCGTGGCCGGATCGTATACGGATTACGAGCACGTGTGCCAGGATTTGGACAAGTCGCGCGCGCTCATGCGCAAGCTGGGCTGCATCGTCATCCGTACAGACGGCCGAGCCATAGAAGAGACCTCGCAGGAGATCTTGCGCTATTACACTGCCGTCCACAGTGCCAAATAACAAAGCGCCAGTCCTGCGCCCGTTCTTCATCTTCATGATTTCTCTACGACCTCTGGGCGTTTTGTACGCTCAAAAACACGTATAGCCGGCTGCAAAAGCGCTAGCATGAATATGTACGACTTTTGCGCTTGTGGACTTTTCCAGTGCGGGGAAGCCTTGCCGCGCAGATGGCCTGCAATCTTCTATGAAAAGGAGCAAGAAGTTGTCTGAGAACGTGCAGCGCGTTTTTGCCTTTGGCAAGGATGCACAGGGCAAGAACGTCACCGAAGGTGACAAGTCCATGAACTTCACCTTGGGCGGCAAGGGCGCCAACCTCGCCGAAATGGCCAACATCGGCCTCCCCGTGCCCCCGGGATTCACCATCTCCTGTCAAACATGCGTCGAGTACTCCTCTAACAACAACACCTTCCCGGAAGGCGTCGTGGAAGAGATCCAGAAGTACCGCGTCGACCTTGAGAACCGCTTGGGCAAGAAGCTCGGCGACCCCAAGGACCCGCTGCTGGTTTCCGTGCGCAGCGGCGCTCCGTTCTCCATGCCCGGCATGATGGACACCGTCCTCAACCTGGGCCTCAATGACATCTCCGTCGTGGGCCTTACCGAGCAAACCGGTAATGCGCGCTTTGCTTGGGACTCCTACCGTCGCTTCATTCAGATGTTCTCCAACGTCGTCATGGGCGTCGACGGCGATCTGTTCGAAAACGCCATCATCGCCAAGAAGCGCGAGCGCGGCGTGCAGCAAGACACCGAGCTTGTGGCCGAGGACCTGCAGGACTTGGTGGCCACGTTCAAGGGCATCTTCACGGATGCTGTTGATGCTAACGATTACCCCGAGCTAGTCGTGGACGGTAAAGTTGCCTTCCCGCAGGACCCCGATATTCAGCTTATGCTCGCCATCCAGGCCGTCTTTGGCTCTTGGATGAACGAGCGCGCCATCATCTACCGCAAGCAGAACAAGATCCCCGACGACCTGGGCACTGCCGTCAACGTGCAGACCATGGTCTTTGGCAACAAGGGCGAGACCTCTGCCACCGGCGTTGCTTTCACGCGCGACGCAGCAACCGGCAAGAAGGTCTTCTACGGTGACTTCTTGGTCAACGCGCAAGGCGAGGACGTCGTCGCCGGCATTCGCAACACGAGCCCCATCGCCGAGCTCAAGACTACCCCGGGCCTTGAAGAGGCCGGTCAAGAGCTGGAGGACATCTTCACGCTGCTGGAGGACCACTACCGCGACATGATGGACATCGAGTTCACCATCGAGCAGGGCAAGCTTTACATGCTCCAAACGCGCGTCGGCAAGCGCACCGCAGCTGCCGCTCTGCGCATCGCCATCGAGATGGTCGACGAGGGCATGATCGACGAGAAGACCGCTGTCTTGCGCGTCGCCCCCGAGCAGCTCGATCAGCTTCTGCATCCCCAGATCGCCAAGGGTGCGGTCAAGAATGTTATCGCCAAGGGCCTCAACGCCTCCCCGGGTGCTGCTGTCGGCCAGGCCGTCTTCAGCGCGGCAGATGCTGTCGCCGCAAAAGAAGAGGGTCGCAAGACCGTCTTGGTGCGCTGGGAGACCACGCCTGATGACCTCGCTGGCATGATTGCAGCCGAGGGCATCCTCACCTCTCATGGTGGCAAGACCTCCCATGCGGCCGTTATCGCTCGCGGTATGGGTGCTCCCTGCGTATGTGGCGTCGAGGCGCTCAAGATTGATGCTGCCGCAAAGACCGCTGCTGTCGCCGGCACCGATATCGTCATCAAGGAAGGCGACGTCATCTCCATTGATGGTATGACCGGCGAGGTCATGCTTGGTGCAGTTGAGCTCGAGGAGCCCGAGATGACGGGTGACTTGGGCAAGCTTTTGAGCTGGGCCGATAAGTACCGCAAGCTCGGCGTGCGCGCCAATGCAGATAACCCGGCTGATGCACAGCTTTCCCGCGACATGGGTGCCGAGGGCATCGGCCTTTGCCGCACCGAGCACATGTTCTTGGGCGATCGCAAGCAGTTCGTCGCCGATATGATTCTGTCCGAGAATGGCTCGGTTGAGTACGAGGCTGCCCTCGACAAGCTTTATGAGGCCCAGACCGGTGATTACTACGAGATGCTCAAGTCGATGGACGGCCTGCCCGTGATTATCCGCTTGCTCGACCCGCCTCTGCATGAGTTTTTGCCCGCTCCTCGTGATCTTGCCATCGAGGTCGCAGTGGGTGAGGCCACTGGCAAGGATATGGCAGAGACAAAGAAGCTCTTGGCTGCTGCAGACAACATGGCCGAGATGAACCCCATGCTGGGCCTGCGTGGCTGCCGCTTGGGCATCGTTATGCCCGGCCTGTCCCAGATGCAGGTGCGCGCTATCGCCGATGCATGCGCTAAGCTCCTCAAAGAGGGCTTCAACCCCAAGCCTGAGGTCATGATTCCGCTCGTCTCCATGGAGGCCGAGCTCAAGTACGTGCGCGGCGAGGCAGAAAAGGCCATCCATGAGGTAGAGGATAAGCAAGGCGTCGATTTGTCCTTCATAGAGATTGGCACCATGATCGAGCTGCCGCGAGCAGCCGTCACCGCCGATCAAATCGCCGAGGATGCAGACTTCTTCTCCTTCGGCACAAACGACCTCACTCAGACCACCTTTGGCTTTAGCCGTGATGACGTCGAGGGCAAGTTCTTCCACGACTATGAAGAGCTTGGCATCATGAAGGTCAACCCGTTTGCCACGGTCGACGACGGCGTGGTTAAACTTATCGATATCGCCGTCAAGGGTGGCCGCGCCACCAACCCCGATATCACGCTGGGTGTCTGCGGCGAGCACGGCGGCGACCCGGATTCCATCTTCAAGTTCCACAAGGTGGGTCTCAACTACGTGAGCTGCTCTCCTTACCGCGTGCCTGTCGCGCGCTTGGCTGCAGCACACGCAGCCCTCAAAGAGCAGGCTTAAAGCACAAGCCGCTGGCAGCACGCGCTGCCTTAGGGTAAACAGAACACGAGGCGCCCTTTTAGGCGCCTCGTTTCTTGTGTGGCAACCTGGCCGTATAACGCATTATCGATGTTGTCAGGTGGTTATCTGCGTGCAGGCGAGTTTGTGCAAAAATCTGATGCAGCGCTTTGCTTGTGCGCTAAGGCTGTAGAATTTAACGGTTTCGATATTGGCTAATCACGTTAGGAGCCGATTATGGACAAGACTATCCCCGGTGCTTTGACCGTCGCCAACGACGTCATCGCCGATATGGCTGGCTACGCCGCGCTTGAGAGCTACGGTGTGGTGGGCATGGCCGCGCCAACGCTTACCGACGGCATAGCCAAGCTCCTTCCCAACAACCGTCTGCGCAAGGGCATCACCATCACGATGACCGAGGACAACAAGGTCCATGCAGACCTCTATATCATCATCGAGCACGGCATGAACCTTACCGAGGTCTCGCGTATGCTCGCCGAGAAAGTCACCTACGTCTTGGAGGATTCCGCCCAGCTTCCCGTCGAGGCTGTGGAGGTTCACGTGCAAGGCGTCAAGGTGCGCTCCTAGTCGTTTTGCCGTGTAGATACCAACAAGAGGATTAACCAGCTTATGAACATTTCCGAACTGCGCCTGTGCATTATCTCTGCCGCCACCGCGCTCTCCGATCGCAAAGAGGAAGTTAACCGCCTCAACGTCTTTCCTGTGCCCGACGGCGATACTGGCACCAATATGTCGCTCACCGTTGAGTCGGTGGTAAAAGAGGTCAAGGCTCTTCCTGTCGATGCAGATGCAAAGGCGCTGGCAAAGGCCGTGACGCATGGCTCGCTCATGGGCGCACGCGGTAACTCTGGCGTTATCACGAGCCAGATCCTGCGCGGTCTGTGCGAGGGTGCGCAGGATGCCGGAGACCTCGAGGATATTGACGCCGCAGCTATAGCTCATGCTATGCAGACAGCTGTGACCGTGGCGTTTCAGGCGGTCCGCAAACCCGTTAAGGGCACTATCCTCACCGTTTTGGAGGACAGCGCCCAAGCTGCCGTCAAAGCAGCAGAAGATGGCTTGAGCGTGCACGACCAGCTTCATGCCATTGCCGACGAGGCCTTGGCATCGGTTAAGCGTACGCCCGAGTTTTTGCCTGTCCTCAAGGAAAACGGCGTTGTGGATTCTGGTGGCTTTGGTCTGACAATTCTCATTCAGGCCTTTGTGGCAGCGCTTACTGGTGACGCCGGTGATCTTCCCCAGGCCTCGCAGTTCTCGCGCCCCGAGCCAAAGGTCGCTATCGAGCAGGTCAACGATTGGGCCGGCTCCGATTACATGTATTGCACTGAGTTCCTCTTTAAAAGCGAGGATGTGGACGTAGACGCCACACTCGAGTTCTTGGGTGGCTTGGGCGATTGTGAGCTCATGGTTGGTGCTCACCCCGATTTCAAGGTTCATGTTCACACTGATACTCCAGGCGTCGTTCTTAACTACATGACCGAGCGCGGACAAGTGGCAGAGGTCTTTATCCACAACATGATTTTGGAGTCCGAGCAGCGTAACGAGGCTATCAAGGCCGATGCTCAAGAGCAGCGCAAGCCCCTGGGGTTTGTTGCCGTTGCGGCAGGGGAGGGCATGGCCAACATCCTTAAGTCACTGGGCGTCGATTACGTTGTCAGCGGCGGGCAGACCATGAACCCCTCCACGGCAGACCTTCTCGAGGCTATAGAGAAGGTCAACGCTGATAGCGTAATTTTGCTCCCCAACAACAAGAACATCATCATGGCCGCGCAGGCAGCTGTGGATTGTTGCGATAAGCCTGCCGCTGTCGTTGCCACCAAGTCTGTTCCTGTTTCTTTCTCGGCGCTTTTTGCCGCCAACCCGGATTTGCCCTTGGAAGACAACGTCGAGGCTATGACGGATGCCTTGGAGGATGTGGTAAGCGGAGAGGTTACGGTAGCCATTAAGGATTCCAAGACAAGCGGCGGCGACGCAATCGCCCCCGGTGACTACATCGGCATCGCCAACGGCTCGCTTGACGTTGTCGGCTCCTCGGTAGAAGAGGTAACCTTGGCACTCATAGACGAGCTCAACGACGACATGGATACCGTCACCGTCTTGGCCGGCCAAGACTATAGCGATGACGAGCTCGCTGCTTTGGCTCAGCTTATCGAGGATCGCTTCGACGACCTTGAAGTCGACGCACAGCGCGGTGATCAGCCGCTCTACCCCGTGGTCTTCTCTATCGAATAAACCCCATACAGCGCTAGGAGCCTTGCTCAATGAACTCTAAACGCTTTGCCATCGTCACCGACAGCGCCTGCGATATATCAAAAGCCGAGCTTTCGCAATGGGGCGTCGAGTGTGTGGACCTACGTGTGCTCGATCAAGATGGAAACGAACTTGTCAGCGATAACGACCCTCAGAGTATCGAGGAGTTTTACGACTACCTCGCCTCGCACGAAGAGCTGCCTAAGACGTCGATGCCGTCTCCTGTGCAGTTTGGCGAGCTGTACTCCAAGCTCGCGCTCGAGGGCTACGAGGCCGTCTTGTCGCTTCATATTTCAGAGGCTATGTCCGGTACCGTTAACGCGGCTCGCATGGCTGCTCAAAGCGCGCCTATTCCTGTCACGGTCGTGAATCTTAACCGCAACACCCTGACTCAGGCGCTGCTTGTGCATCGTGCCGCCCAGCTGCGCGATGAGGGCGCGAGCTTGCAAGAGGTTGTAAGTCACTTGGAGGAGATAATCCCCAAATCGAGCGTCGTCTTTGCCTTGGACACGCTCGAAAACCTCGTCAAAGGCGGCCGCATGGGCAAGGCCACCGGGCTTGCTGCTAGCGTGCTCGACATCAAGCCCATCTTGACGGTCGGTCCTGGGGGCGACGTGAACTCCGTGGGCATCGCAAAATCCATGAAGCGCGCCATCTCTAAGCTTGCTAAGAAGGCCGCAGAACTTGTCGAGCAGATTGGACCCTTGGAGGGCTGCATGATGCATGTGCGCAACCCGCAGGCTTGCAGCATGCTGCGTGATGCTATACAGCACGCCGGCATCGACTACCACGAGATGTCCGAGCGCCAAGTCGGGCCCATTATCGCTACTCACGTGGGCTTGGGTTGTGTGGGCTTTTCATATATCCCGGCAAGGCGCTGATGCCGCAACGCAAAGAAGCACATTTGGAGCTGGACAGCCCCGTTACTTGTGTGACGGGCTGCGCTGCGTCTAGGGCGCAGGCGCTCGAAAAGCTCGGTATACGCACCGTGCGTGACCTTGTCACCTGGTACCCGCATCGCTACATAGATCTCACGCAGGTGGTCTCCTGTGCAGAGGCTTCCATAGGGCAGGTCGTCACCGTGTCGGGGCGCCTCGAGGGCGTGAGGCAAAAGCAGCCGCGCGGCAACCTGCATATCATCGAGGCCTGCGTCGTCGACAGCAGCGGTTCTATGGGTTTGGTCTGGTTTAGGCAGCCCTGGCTTATCAACAAGTTGCACCCTGGAGACACTATCGCGGCCACGGGTAAAGTCGCCTTTAGCTACGGTATGAAGCAGATTAGCTCGCCGGTGATTGAGGTACTTTCTGGCGAGGATGCACAGCCAAAGCTTGCCATGGTGCCCGTTCACAGGGCCACAGACGCCATAAAGCCGTCGTGGATAAGGCGCTTGGTCTCAAACGCGCTCGTACAACTTGGCGATATTCATGACCCGCTGCCGGTTGCTTTGCGAGCAAAGAGGGCTTTGCAATCGCGCAAGGCAGCTTTGAGGTTTATCCACTTCCCGCAAAGCGCACATCTTAGAGATGAGGCCCGTCGCAGGCTTGCGTACGAGGAGCTTTTGCGTTTGCAGTTGCTGATGATGACGCGCCGCAACGCCGAGTGTGCACATGCAGGTTATAGCGCCCATGTGCTAGGAGAGTGCACAAAGCTCTACCGCCGTAAGCTTCCCTTTGAGCTTACAGACGAGCAAGAGCAGGCTGTAAGTGACATCTGCGCTGATATGTGTGCCTCCCGTCCGATGAACCGCATGCTTTTGGGAGACGTCGGCACTGGTAAGACGGCGGTTGCCGGCTTTGCCTTGGCGCTCGCTGCAGATAGCGGCAGCCAAGCGGCCATGATGGCACCCACAGAGGTGCTCGCACGCCAGTACGCAGGCAAGCTCGGACCCATTCTTGATGCCTGTGGCGTGCGCTGGGCCATGCTCACCGGTGCTACAGACGCAGCCAGCCGCAAGGACATGCTCGCAAAGATCGCAGCAGGAGAGCTCGACGTCGTCTTTGGAACGCATGCGCTCATAGAGCCCGATGTTATCTTCAAGAACATGAGCTTGGCCATAATCGATGAGCAACATCGCTTTGGTGTGGGGCAACGCTCGACACTAAGGGCCAAGGGCACGGCAAGCGACCTTCTGGTCATGACCGCCACGCCCATCCCGCGAACCTTAGCGCTGGCGCTTTACGGCGATCTTGACACGAGCTTCATACGCAAACGCCCGGCCTCAAGGCCTCCTGTCGCCACAAGCGTTGTGTCGCGCAGTAACCGTCGCTATGCCTATGAGGCCATACGCGAGCAACTCTCCCAAGGACATCAGGCCTATGTGGTGTGCCCGCTCGTGGGTCTCACACGCGAGCAGCGACAGGCTGCGGCTCAAGACGGCAGCATGCAGGATGCGCTTAGCGGACAAGGAGAGGTGGCAGACCTTAAGGCTGCGCAAGATGAGGCTGCTTATCTATCGACTAAGGTCTTTGCGCAGTGGGAGGTCGGGCTTCTTACCGGACGCATGCCTGCTACGCAAAAGCAGCAGGTCATGGACGACTTTGCAGCTGGACGCATAGATGTGCTCGTGTCGACTACCGTCATCGAGGTGGGCATCGATGTGCCCAACGCGACGGTGATGATGATTGAGGACGCAGATCGCTTTGGGTTGTCGCAGTTGCATCAGCTGCGCGGGCGCGTAGGACGCGGCGACCACCCTGGCCAGCTCTTCTTGGTGGCAGATCCGGGTAAGGACGACGATGCGCTCAAAGCGCGTCTGCAAGCGATGACGACCTGCGACGATGGCTTCAAGCTTGCAGAGCTCGACTTAGTCAGCCGCCGCGAAGGTGACGTCATGGGCACACGTCAACACGGCGCCGCGCACCTTCGCCTAGCCAACGTCATCGATGACGCGCAGCTCGTCGAGTATGCGCATGAGGATGCCCGTGCTATCCTAGCGGCCGACCCTTATCTTTCCTCGGGTCAAAACGCGCTGCTTGCCAAAGACATTGAAGCGCATTTCCCCGATATACGCACAGCATTGGTGAAAGGAGCCTGACGTGAGAATCGTCGCAGGCCAGTTCAAGGGGCGCAGCTTGGAGTCCCCAAGCGCCCAGACAACACGCCCGACCACCGACCGCGTCCGTGAGTCGGTTTTCTCATCGGTGCTCTCAAGGACGCCAGACTTAAGCCTAGAAGGCATGACTGTGCTCGACGCCTTTGCTGGCAGCGGTGCGCTCGGCTTTGAGGCGCTCTCGCGCGGGGCAGATCGCTGCACATCTTGGGAGCTTGATGCCCAGGCACGCGACGTGCTTATGGCAAACGCTAAATCTTTGGGCTTGGACAGCAGACGCTTTTGCGCCAAGGCCGGCGACGTCTTACAGGCATCCGCAAGGCCGCTTTCTTTTGGGGTGCCGTTTAACCTCGTCTTGCTCGACCCTCCGTATGCACTCGATCCGCATGAGGTTGCCTCATTTCTAGAGAGGCTTTATGAGCATAGCGATGTTGCAGTTGGCACCATCGTGGTCTATGAGCACGTGGCAGGCAACATGGACGCGGTACAAGAGGCGATGTCGCAGCTTGCGGGCTTTGAGATAAGCGGACACAAGAAGTACGGCAAGGTGGCCGTCATGTACTTGGAGGTGCTCTAGCATGCGTAAGGTTATCGTTCCGGGAACATTTGACCCGATCACGTTTGGTCACCTCGAGGTCATCGAGCGCGCAAGTCGTCTGTTCGATCAAGTCGTGGTGGGCGTGGCACTTTCAGAGAAAAAAGGCTCCGGCCCTTTGTTCAGCATAGACCAGCGCGCCGAGCTTGCACGACAGGCTGTCGCGCATCTTGACAACGTCGAGGTTGTCTCCTTTAGCAACCTTTTGGTGGACTTCGCGCGTGAGATTGGCGCCGCTGCCGTGGTCAAGGGTCTGCGCGCGACGACAGACTTTGAGTACGAGTTCCAGATGGCCGCGCTTAACTACAACCTCGACAGTGAGCTTGAGACCATCTTCGTCACGGCGAGCCCGCATTGCACCTACATATCCTCGAGCATTGTCAAGGAGCTGGCGAGCATGGGTGGCGATGTATCGGGTATGGTGCCTGCCTGTGTTAACGACGCTTTGATGCAGCGTTTTGAGAGCCGTTAGGCCGTCTGGGTACCGTATAGAGCACGTAATCGAGATGTAACACCCCGCTTGGGGCGTTGCTATGTGGTGTCGCGTATAATTTCTGGTCTACCAATTAGTTTGCCCGAGCAATCAAGTGGCACTCATTGCGAACATTGAATCTATAAACCTCGAGAAGGGGGTACGAGGCGATGAAGCCGATGTGCATCATGGACACCACCTTACGCGACGCCCATCAGTCCCTTTGGGCGACTCGCATGGAGACCAGCGATATGCTTCCCATCCTGCCCAAAATGGACAAGGTCGGGTATTGGGCGCTCGAGGTCTGGGGAGGCGCGACCTTCGACACCTGCTTGAGGTTTTTGGACGAGAATCCTTGGGAGCGCTTGCGCGTTATCAAGCAGCACTGCCCTAACACTCCGCTGGCCATGCTCACACGCGGCCAGAATCTCGTGGGCTACCATCACTACTCCAAAGAGATTGTGTCGCGTTTCATTAAAGCGGCGCATCGCAATGGCATGGACGTCTTCCGCGTGTTCGACGCTTTGAATGACATCCGCAACATCGTCGACACCGCAGAGGCTCTCAACGAGTGCGGCGCGCATTTTGAGGGCGCCATCTCTTACACCATGAGCCCGGTACATACGCTTGATTCCTACGTTGACTACGCAAACGAGCTCAAGGAGCTCGGTGCAGATTCTATTTGCATCAAAGACATGGCCGGCATGCTTGCCCCTTATCGCACAGAGCGCCTCGTATCCGCCCTGCGCAAGGAGGTCGGCCTGCCCATCCACTTGCATTGCCATTACGTCGGAGGCATGGCGCCTGCCAACTACATCAAAGCAGCAGAGGCTGGAGCGGCTATCGTCGATACTGCCACGGCTCCACTTGCCTTTGGTAACTCGCAACCTGCGGTCGAGATGATTGTCGCTGCCCTTAAGGAGTCCGGCTACGACACCGGCCTAGACCTGGATCTCTTGTTTGAGATTGCAGAGTACTGGGAGGGCGTGCGCAAGCGCGGCAAGTACCGCCGCGGTATCTCAACCTTGGATCACATGAAGGTCTACACGCACCAGGTTCCCGGCGGCATGATGTCCAACCTCGTGTCGCAGCTTGAAATTCAAAAGGCGTCTGATCGCTTGGGCGAGGTCTTGGAGGAGATTCCGCGCGTGCGCGCAGAGGTCGGCTATCCGCCTTTGGTCACGCCGCTTTCGCAGATCGTGGGTACGCAGTCAGTCTTCAATGTCTTGACTGGCAAGCGCTGGTCGGTCGTCTCCAAGGAGATGAAGGACTATGTCGGCGGCTACTACGGCAAGGCCCCTGGCCCCATGGAGCAATCCGTCGTCGATAAGGTCTTGGGCTCAGAAAAGCCGCTCGATCCGTCCATCGCGCCTGGGTCGCTTGTCACAACCACCTACGCTCAGCTCGAGGAAGAGATCGGCGATCTTGCCACCTCCGAGGAAGATGTCCTCATGTACGCGCTCTTCCCCAACGAGGCCCGCACTTACCTGGAAAAGCACCGCAAGGTGCCCAATGTCAACTTCCGCATGGACGAGGCAGTCAACAGCACGAAAGAGGAGGACTACGTGGATATCGCACAGATTCGCGAGCTTGTTAAGATGGTCGAGGAGGCCGGCATCGGAGAGATTACGGTCGAGGAAGCCGGCACCAAGATTGTCGTTCGCAACCCCAACATGGCCGTCGCCGCACCCGTCGCGGCTGCTGTCGCCCAGCCTGTTGCAGCACAGCCCGCTGCAGCCGCACCTGCTGCAGCAGCAGACCGCCCCTCTGGTTGGAAGCCCATCTGTGCACCTATGGTGGGCACTTTCTACGCCGCACCCGCACCCGGCGCCGATCCCTTTGTCAAGGTCGACGATAAGGTCTCTGCCGGCGATTCTATGTGCATCGTCGAGGCCATGAAGCTCATGAACGAGATTCCGGCCGAGGAGATGTGTATCGTGCGCGAGGTCTGCGTTGAGGACGGAGACCCTGTCGAGTACGGCACCGTGCTCTTCTACGTCGAGCCTATCTCTGAATAGAGGCCCGGTATGTTCGATAAGATCCTTATCGCAAATCGCGGCGAGGTCGCGGTTCGTATCATACGTGCTGCCCACGAACTTGGCGTCAAGACCGTCGTCGTCTACTCCACGGCAGACAAAGATTCCTTGGCTGTCAAGCTGTCCGATGAGGCAGTCTGCATAGGGCCCGCGCCCTCGGCCAAGTCCTACCTGGTTATCCAAAACATCATCGGCGCAGCTCAGATTACCGGCGCTCAAGCCATCCACCCCGGCTACGGCTTTTTGTCCGAGAGCGCCGAGTTCGCACGTGCTTGTGCCGATAACGACATCGTCTTCATAGGCCCCAGCCCGCAGGCCATCGACCAGCTGGGCGATAAGGCAGCTGCAAAGGCCACCATGGCCAAGTTTGGTGTGCCCACCGTCCCTGGCTCCGACGGCGCGGTCGATACCGTCGAAGAAGCCGCACGCTTTGCCGACGAGGTAGGCTATCCCGTCTTGATCAAAGCATCAGCCGGCGGTGGCGGCAAGGGCATGCGCGTGGCAGAAAGCCCGCAGGAGCTCGAGAAGATGTTCACCGCTGCCAAGACCGAGGCCAAAAACGCCTTCGGCAATGACGAGGTCTATCTCGAGAAATACCTCTCGCATCCGCGCCATGTTGAGGTGCAGGTGCTCGCAGACACTTGCGGTAACGCCATGCATCTGTGCGAGCGCGACTGCTCGATCCAGCGTCGCCACCAAAAGCTCTTGGAAGAGGCGCCTAGCCCCGCGCTTGATGAAGCAACGCGCCAAGCCATGGGCGAGGCTGCCCTCAAGGCCGTGCGCGGCGTCAATTACGTCAACGCCGGTACGATTGAGTTCCTCCTAGATACCGACGGACGCTTCTACTTCATGGAGATGAACACGCGCGTTCAGGTCGAGCATCCCGTGTCAGAGCAGATTACCGGCGCCGACATCATCAAAGAGCAGCTGCGTATCGCGGCAGGGGAGCCCATCTCCATCGCAGACCGCGCTCCGTTGTCGCCTATTGCGCATGCCATCGAGTTTCGCATCAACGCCGAGGACCCATCCAAAAACTTTATGCCCTGCCCAGGCAAGATTACGCGCTTTGACGTGCCCGGCGGCCCTGGTGTGCGCGTTGATACGCATATTCGTGCGGGCTATACGGTCCCGCCCACCTACGACTCGCTTCTGGCCAAGCTCATCGTCTGGGGCGACACTCGCGAGGAGGCCATCGCCCGTGGCAAGCGCGCTTTGGACGAGTTTGTGATCGAGGGTATCGCCACCACAATCCCATTCCATAAAGCCGTGCTGGAAAACGATGTCTTTTTGTCCGGCGAGGTTTACACTGACTTCATCGAAACCCAGATGAACGGAGGAGCGCTGTGAAAGAGAAGAACTCCACACAGGGAATCTGCGTAAACGGAATAACCATCGCACCCGGCGTAGTAGAGACGATTGTCTCGCTGGCCGCTGCAGAGGTGGACGGCGTTGCCAGCGTTGGAACAGCCGGCGCTATCTCTGCCATCACCGCTGCTCTCAACGCAGGGCGCAGCGTGCCCACCGCCGGCATTAAGCTTGATGTTGAGCAAGAGGGCACTATCGCTGTTGATATCACCATCCAGGCTTACTATGGCTACCGTCTCTCTGATGTCGCCGCCCAGGTGCGCGAGGCCATCGCAGATGCGCTCAAGGCGCAGATTGGTGCTGATACCTCGTGCGTTAACGTGCATGTGGATGCCTTGGCCTTCGAGGAGAACTAGTCGATGGCGCTTTCCAAGACTCTTACCAACACCGCTTCGCGTCGCCAAGCGCTCCAGGCTATGTTTCAGCAGGAGTTCCGCGGACTCGACTTGGCGGCACTCGACGCTGGCTCCAAGGAGCTTTTGGTCGTGTCGTTTTGCCCCAAGGATGTCTCTGACACAGAGCTTAGCGGCGAGCCTCTCAACGATTACGCTAAGCAGCTCATAGAGGGCATCATCGACAACCAGACCACCATCGACTCTTGGATATCTGCTGCGGCAGATAACTGGACCATAGAGCGCATGCAAAACGTGGACCGCAACATCATCCGCCTCGCTTGCTATGAGATTGCCTTCGTGGATGAGATTCCAACGGCTGTGGCCATCAACGAGGCAGTCGAGGTCGCCAAGGTATTTGGCGGCGACGAGAGCCCCAAGTTTGTCAACGGTGTTTTGGGCCGCATCGCAAAGAAGCTTGAGGCAGACGGTTTGGTTCAGGGCCAACAGCCGCAAGAGGCGGCAGAGCAATCCGCGCAAGCAGCCGCGGTAGAGGCAGACGCTTACGCCCAAGAGAACAAGAGCGACGAGTAATGGCTCAGTACGAGACGTTTTCAGAGGTCCGTGCGCGCTTGGACGAGATTGTCACGCAGGTGCGCAAGAAGGATTTGTCGTTGGAGAAGAG
>CAYQLX010000015.1:0-13791 GCA_964418305.1 uncultured Coriobacteriaceae bacterium
CAGCAAAGCGCGAAAGCGAACCTGTAAGCCGGGTTATGTCTTTTAAGACGATCATTTATCTACGAGTGCTGTTGCCAACACCCTCTAGCAGGCAACCCGGACGCGGGTCGGGCCAACCCACAGCGTCCCTATTTGCCCTTGCTCCGGATGGGGTTTACCAAGCCGCCGCATTACTGCGACGCTGGTGCGCTCTTACCGCACCGTTTCAGCTTTTCTCGCGCCAAAGCGCGGGAGTCTTCTTTTCTGTGGCACTATCCGTCGGGTCACCCCGCCCGGCCGTTAGCCGGCATCCTGCCCTGCGGAGCCCGGACTTTCCTCATTGCCGCAAACGCGGCACCGCGATCGTCCAGCTCGCTTTCGCAAGGAGCCATTGTAGCAAAGCAGCGCGCGTGAGCATGCGGCAAGAACAGCAACCCGCATTGAGTCGCAAGCAGTCATTACTTGAGCACGGGAATGCAGACCCTTTGCTTCTCGCCATCCAAATCCACATCCAACACCTTCACATTGGTGTTGTAGATGCGCTGCAGACATTCTGTGGTGAGCACGGTGTTGGGGGCACCCTCTGCGATGACTACCCCCTGCTCCATCACCACGACGCGATGCGCGCAGAAAAGCGCGTGATCTGGGTCATGCGTGACCATGAGCACGCTGGTACCGGCATCTGCCAAGTTGCGCATCTGCTGCAGCACCAGCTGTTGGTTGCCAAAATCGAGCGAGGCCGTGGGCTCGTCCATGATGAGCAGCTTGGGCTCTTGCGTGAGCGCGCGAGCGATAAGCACCAACTGCTGCTGTCCACCGGAAAGCTCGGTATACGGGTGGTTAGCAAAGCGCGTGATCCCCATGCGCTCCATGCAATCGAACGCCACCTGCTTGTCCTCGTCCTTAACGCGTGCCAAACCGCCGTTGACATACGGTGTGCGGCCCAAGATGACGACGTCGGCCACCGTGAACGGGAAGGGCGGCGTATGCGCTTGCGGGATATACGCAAAGAGACGAGCGCGCTCCTTCTCCCCCATGCCGGTCGTGTCGCGGCCGTCCATGGTTATAGTGCCCGCAAAAGGCTGCAGCAAGCCCAAAACGGTCTTGAGCGTGGTCGACTTCCCACATCCGTTGGGGCCCAAAATACACACAAACTCGCCGGCATTCACATCCATGTCCACGCCGTGGACAATCTCCGTCTTACCGTAGCCGGTATGCAATCCGCGCACCTGCAACATGCTCATGAGCTACCACCCCCTGTTACTTCTGCGGAAGATAACCAGGAAGAACGGCACGCCTAAGATAGCCGTGAGAATGCCTATAGGAATCTCCACGCCGCCAAAAGCCATGCGGGCGATGTCGTCGATTACCAACAAGTACGCAGCTCCAAGGCCGACGCACGTGGGTAGCAGCACCTTGTAGTTGGGTCCCACGATGGCGCGCGCAAAGTGCGGGATAACCAAGCCCACCCAACCAATGATGCCTGCCACAGCAACACTGGTGGAGCTCACGAGCGTGGCGCCCAAGATGACGATGAGACGCGCCTTGCGCGTGTTGACGCCCATACTGCGAGCCTCGTCGTCGCCAAAAGACATGACATTGAGCTTCCAAGCCTGGCTGAGCATGAGCACAAAGCCCACGAGCATAGGGATGATGGCAAGCCAGAAATCCTTGCCGGTGACGCTGTTAAAGCTGCCCATAAGCCAGTAGGTGATGGCGGGAAGTTTTGAATCGGTATCGGCTACAAGCTTGACAAAGCTCATACCGCTTTGAAACAGCGTGCTCACGAGCATGCCGGCAAGCACCAGGCCCAAGATGGCGTCGCTTTTGACGATGCTGCGCATCCACACGGTAAGGCTCACAGCCAGCAAACCGCCGACAAACGCACCCGCTTGGATGCCGATATTAGGGGCATCCATGAGCATCATGAGGCACGCGCCCAGCGACGCACCCGCGCTGGCACCCAGCAAGTCCGGGCTCACCAGCGGGTTCTTGAACATGCCTTGGAAGCTCGCACCTGCGGTAGAAAGCGCGGCACCCACCAAGATCACGAGCAGGATACGCGGCAGACGGATGGAGAAAAGCGAGCGATCAAGGTTTTGGTCACTCACCAACGTGGGCACATCACTGCCCGCCAAACCCTCAAGCACTTGGCCTTGGGCGATCTTATCGATGGCATTGAAGAAGTACATGGGGATGTGCTCGCCCACAGCGGCGATGATATCGGCCAAAGTGTGGCCTGTGTTCAGCGAATAGCTGCCCAAGCAAAAGCTGGCGATAAAAACCACCAACAATGCAGCGGCTATTCCCACCTTTGCCAGCGGGCTCACTTTGCTGTCAAACACAGTGGCAGCAGACACCGTTGCCGGCGCAGCTTTGCCCGCAGCAACTGTATGCCCGCCCTGAGAGCCCTCAGCGTGGGCCGCAGTGTCACATATCTGCTTGTCTTTTTGCATATACCCGGCGCGCCTATCCTGCGTACGAGCTGCCCAGCAGGTCACGGGCCTGGTCGTCGGTGATATCGACCCAGTACATGGTCTTGTAGAACTCCTTGGTGACCTCAATCATATCCACGCTGTAGTAATCCGGGTAGAGCAGATTGGCCACCCACATGATGCCGATGAGCCTGTTGACACCCGGGGGCGAGTCAACCCAGCTGAACGGGCAGTAAGGGATGGTATAGACGGCATCGTCCTTCACAGCTTGGATGCCGGACCAATCTTTATCAGAGCGAATGGTCTGATCGCAGCCGCCGTTGTCCTCGTCCACGGCAAAGATAACCTCTGGATCCCACTCGATAACCTTCTCGAGGTTGACGGAAGTCTTGCCAAAGCGAATGACCTCAATGTCCTTGGCCACGTTCTCTGCACCGGCTAGCTTGAAGGTGAGGGCATGCTGGGACTCGGCGCTATCGGTCTGGACGCCCTGGGGGCCTTCTGCGTAGTAAATGCGCGTGCGTTTTGACTCTGGTACGTTGGCCACAGCGGCAACGACCTCGTTGTACTTGTTCTCGCAGAAGGTAGCCAGCTCCTCTGCGCGCTCTTCCTCGCCCATGATGTCGCCCACAAAGCGATACGCAGTGGCAATACGATCAAACGAGCCGTCCACCAGCACAACAGGGATGCCCGTTTGCTCCTGCAAAGTCTCTGCATCGCTCACGTTGGTCTCTGTCAGGCCAATACCGCTGATAGAGAACACCAGCTGGATGCCTTGTGCCATAAGCATCTCTTTATCGATCTGAGCGTTCTCACTTATTGCGCCCATACGCGGCAGCTCGTCGATGCCCTCGGGCAAATACTGCAGCTGATCGGCCGTAAAATCAGAGCAACTACCACCCTGCTTATCCGGGTTGAGGGTAAACACCCACACCTGCGCCAAACCGGACGTGAAGTAGATCTTTTCGAGCTTATCTGGCGCGGGGATTTCAAGCTCGCGACCGGCATCGTCTGTGATAGTGCGTTTGCCCGTCACGGCGCGATCGTATGCCTCTTTTGCATCACAGCCGGCAAGCGAGCCGGCAGCGGCCATTGCGGCGCTGGTGGCCACCACCCTCAAAAAGCCGCGGCGATCCATGACCCATGTACGGTTAGTGCGTACGCTCATAAAGCTTGCCCTCCAAACAGCGTTTACAGCATTCGAAAAGTTTAGTTTATTTGCACAGCAGACAAACGCCGCAATTACATCTTTTGTTTCAAGCGCCCCCACAAAACCGCGCAACAAAAGACCCCGCAGCCTTTGCAGACTGCGGGGCCCTTGATGGGTTTAAGCCCAGTGCGCTACGCGCAAGGCTCCATTTACTTGATCTTGACCTTCACGGTCTTGCTGATGGAGCGATAGTTATCATTGCCCGCTGCCGTAACGGTCACCTTATAGGTGCCCTTCTTGGTGCCCTTCTTGATGGTCACCTTGCCGTTCTTAGCAACAGAAACGCCAGCCTTCTTGGCAGACTTGGTCACGCTGTAGGTAACTTTACCCTGAGCCTTGGTGGCCTTGATCTTGAAGGTGTTCTTGGCCTTCTTAACCTTGGCGACCTTGAAGGTCTTGGTGGTGGGGCTCACCTTCATGGTGTTAATGCCCTTGTAGCACAGATAGATGGTATCGACGTTCGTCCAGAAGACGCTACCAGGCAGCATCTCGGTCGCAGCCTTTGCAGCACCGCTCACGACCAAAGTACCCTCGACGCTCTTAGTGCACTCGGTGTCCTTTGCGGTGGCACCGGTGGCAACCGTGCCCTTCTTGTAGCTCAATGCCAAGCCGGCAGGAACTGCAACGGCATCACTGGTGTCGAGCGAGGAAGCGCCGCTCTCTGCGTTGGGGAAGTAGTAACCGGTTGTGGCTACATCACCGTAGTAGTAATCGTGCTTCATGTTCATATCGCCACCGGCGCTCACGGTGAAGTAGGAGTCCTTGTTCCACATCTTGCTGCCCAAGCTACCAAACAGCTGCTTGAAGGTGACGTAGTTAGAGGTCTCAATCTTGCTGATGCCACCCTTGCCAGAATACTGGTAGCTAGCGGTGGTGGTGTTGGCCTTGGCCAATGCTGCAAGCTGGGACTGAGTGTAGGTTGCGGTGACCTCAGGGCCAGACTGGGACAGATCCACGGTCCAGATGGTCAGAGCCGGAGCAGTGTAGGTGATGTCGAGCTCGTTGATGCTGGTCCAGAAGTTGTTGCCCCAAGCAAGCTCACCGCTGTCTTTGGCACAACCATTGACGGACATGGGCACGCCCGTGACTTCCTCGGTGGCGGTTACATCAGAAGCAACCTGACCGCTCTCGATAGTGCCCTTCTTTGCAGAAAGAGCAAGACCGGCAGGCACCTCAACGGCACCGGTCGTGTCAATCTTGGACTCGCTGCTGTTCTCATATTTGGGGAAGTAGTACTTGTCCTCGGTGATGTCACTGTAGGTGAAGGTGTACTTACCCGTAGCGCCGTCGGAGCTCTTAACCGCGATCTTGGCATCCGTGTAATAGGAGCTTACGTCGTTCATGAGAGAGCTAAAGCTCACCACAGAAGAGGATTCAACCTTGGTGACCTTGCCCTTGCCGCTGTACAGGTAGTTGTAGGTCTGGCCTTGCACGACCTTCTCTGTCAAATCGGACATAGTGTAGGTGATGGTCTGCTCGGAGCCGATGTTGTTGCCGCTTTCGTCAACCTTTTGGGCCTTGATGGTAAGGACGGTCTCATCGGCGACGACAGAGCCACTGTCTGCAGCCATGGCAACGGCAGGCACCAAAGCGCCAGCCATAGCCACCGAGCAAATGCATGCCACAACACGCTTGCCCATGGAAATCTTCCTAATCATTGTCTGCTATCTCCTCTCACGAGATGCTTGGTTGCGCGCGCCTCCTTTTGCACGCGCAAAACCTTACTTTGTTGAGTATATATGCCGTGCAGGCGTATATACCCGCAAGCGATGTCAAAATCTTCAAAAATCTAACGATTGGGCATACGCCTAAACGGGGCATCGCTCGTTTGAAGCCATGCCCCGTACCTGCCGTTTTAGGAAACCTTGACAGTCACAGTCTTGCTCCCTTTGAGGTACTTAGACGTGCCCGCCGCAGTAACCACAACCGTGTAGGTGCTACCGGATTTTGCAGCACTAGAAACAGTGACCTTGCCGCCTTTGCTCACCGTAAGCTGAGCGTTTGACGTGCTGTAGGTGACGTTACCTTTGGCCTTCTTTGCTGCGATGCTAAAGCTATCGCCAGCCTTAACCTTTTTGCTGGCTGCGCCAAGCGCAAGCGTATTGGGCTTGAGCGTGCTCTTGACCGTCTTGGTCACGCTGCCCTTGAGGTTGCCCACGCCAGTGAGCGTCACCTTAAGCTTGCCCTTGGCGGCCTTCTTCGCGCTCACGGTGTAATCGCTGTCTGGGAGCGTCTTGCCCGTGTAGCTCTTTACCTTGATGTTGCTCTTGGCGCCGTTCTTGATAGTGCTAGGGATGCTCACCTTGCAATCATTCTTTATGCTGGCGCGCGCAATGGTAAAGAACACGTTTTGGTAGTTCAGGAAGTTATGAGTAGAACCCGCAACGTAGCGCAGCGTGAAGCACGGGCGGCTGCCTGCCTCGCTGGTTTTGCTGCCTACATTCACGTTGGGATTCATGGAGTCGTTCGATATAAGTGAGGTAGCATCGCCAGGATCGCCATATACGACGCGGTAATCCTCATCGAGCTTAAGCTCGTGCGCCGTACCATTACCGTCTTTGAACGTGTAGCCGTTAACCTGCGGCATGATGGATTGACCGCAGTATGTAACGGTCATACCGCTCACTTCTTTGCCTTTGACCACGCGATACGGGCCGGTCTCCGTCTTGCCACCGCCAACGACACTACCCCAGCGGAACTTCCAGCTTTGGCCGTTCCAGGTAATGCTCTTTATGGCGGCGTTGTCGGAGTCTATAAGCTGCGCCTTGGCGATGGTAAAGATGCCATAGACGTCGCCTGTGTAGTTAGAATCAGCGTTTGCCGTGAACTTGATGCGATAACCGGTGTAGCTGTGACCGTCATTTTCCTTGGTCTCGGCTGCGGTGCTCTGGTGGTAGTTGATGCACGTGCCCGGATCTGCCGCCATGGTATACGAGGAGACAGGCACACGTGTGCCGCTCGCATCCATGATCTTGACCTCGCTGTTGTCAGCGTCGGTTGGCTGTGCAGGGTACTGCGCCAAGTAGTTGAAGGTCTTGGTTTTGATAGTGACCGTACAGGTAGAGAAGTTGGCTTTGCCAACGGAGTACGAGGTGGTCCAGTTCGTAGCCTTGCCGCCTGTCGAGTAATCGCCTATGCCGATTATGGCCGCTTTGAAGGTCTTGCTACCAATGACAGAGATGTCTTGGCACTTGCCGTCTGCGCCCAGCACATCTGCATCGGGTACGGCGTAGTAATCGGCACCCTCCACGAGCTCTTTGCCGTTGTATTTCACCTCTAGCACGGGCAGTGGGTTGGTGACGGCAGAATACACCGCCTTGCCCGCGCCGCTTGCGCTTAGGCCAGACTCGCTGATTGTGGTGCCAGCATCGGTGCGTTGCCAGGCTAAGACAGCGTTGCCATCGTTTTGATCGTCCGAGCTCGCGGGAACAAAGTAACGACCCGCCGTGTAATCCTCTATCACCGCGACATTGTTGAACTTAGCTACGTACTCTTTGCTCTTGATAAGGTCAGTTGCCTCAACCCCGGTCTTCTCATCGTCTTGGATGCCGATTACCGTCGTGGAGTCCACCGTGCCGTAGTTTTCTGCAACGCCCACCTTGTCATCGCCCAGCTCGCTTGCATGCGAGACCTTGTCGTAGAGGAAGTAACAGTCGTGGATGTAGCCCTCGTTGTCACCGCAGATACCGCCTTGCTTGAAGCTGCCGCCGGTATACACTGCGCCGGTGCTGTAGCAAGCGTAAATTAGCGATGTTGGAGAATCAAAGGTTTCGCTTTCATTGGCATCGACCTCGTACATGGTCGTACAACCGGCGATACCTGCCACGTAATAGCCGCCACCAGTACCCTTAAGCCCGCTGTTGGTGTTTGCGCGGTTGTAGCAATAAGAAACCGTGCCGAATGTCTGGCCGATGATGCCGCCCACCATGGGCTTGTTCCAACGCACGCCGTAGATGTTGCCGCCCTTGAGGTTGGCGCACTGATCGACCACCGTGTACGTGCCGGCGCCGCCCACGATACCGCCGGGTGCATGCAAGCCGACGATCTTCGCGTCGTTAGTGCATTTGTTCACCGTAAGTGTGGGGCCACTCAAGCGCGTGGACTCATCGGCGCCCTTAGCCTTGTACGTACCGGCATCGCTTACCGCGCTGGAGAAGCCGGAGTAGATGACGCTGCGCAGGTTGCCCACGATGCCGCCAACACCGTCGGCTCCACCCGCGCCGCTCTCATTCGAGGCAAAAATCTCACCGTGGTTTTGGCAGTCGCTAAAGTTTGCCATGGCATAGCCGGCGATACCGCCTGTGCCGCTCATCGTTGCTTTAGTCGCCTCGCCAAAGCGGTCCTGCCCGCTCTCACCATCAACCGTCACAGTAATGGCGCCGTTGTTGACGCAGTCGCTTACCGTGCTCGCAGTACCGGGCATGGTAGTGTCGCCGCCGGACTCGATCGGGTAATGGGGCTTCAAGGAGACTTCATCGTTATCTGTGACTACTTCGGACGTCACATAGCCGCCCACTTGGCCGACGATGCCGCCAACGGCAGTACCCATGGATGCGTTGTCAGAATCCACCGGAGCCTCGTGCGTGGTCACATCCAGCGATCCGCTGTAGCTGCAGCTACTTATGCTGCCGGCGCAATAGCCCGCCAAACCGCCGATGTACGCAAATGTGCGGCAGCTAAAGGAGCTGCCGGAGGGGATATCTCCATCAGGCGCGATGTTGTTCACATCTTTGCCGGATTCAGGCTTCATAGTGCTGGTAACGCTAACCACAGCGTTGCTGCTGCAGTTTTGGATGGCCGCGCTGCCCTCTCCCACTACGCCGTACACATAGCCTGCAATGGAGCCCACATTGCGGATGACGTCCGTCGCAGATGTTGCCTCTATCTTGCTGTCGGTGAGCTTGATGTTTTTGATGCATCCGCCAGCACCCACGTAACCAAAAAGGCCCAGGTATGACGAGCCCTTGACCGAAAGGCCCGATATGGTGCGCACTTGCTCACTGCTGCCGCTTTTATCGCTACCGGTAAAGGTGCCGCAGAACGGGTGCTCCTTGCTGCCGATGGGCGTCCAATCGCCGTAATCCTCAAAGTCGAGGTCGCCGATGAGCTTTACCGTCACGCCGGCGTAGGTGTTGCCGCTGGCAACGTTTTGGGCAAGCCGCTCCATGCCGTCTGTACCAGAGACGAGGACCTCGTCGCCCTCATCATCCACGCCACCCATGAGCGAGTAGCCATGACCGCTTGCGGTAGCTTGGCTATGGTTGCCGGATACCGCAGAGCTTGCAGCATATGCAACCCCTACCGGCAACGTCATGCTCGCAGCAACCGCCGCGCTCAGCACGCCACAAAGCGCCCTCTTGCCAAAGCCGTTCATTCTCATGCGCTCCATCCTTCCTTGAACAGAACCATCATTACCCAGTAGCGGCCAGCCTTGGTACTACTTGAGTCTTCTCTTGAACAACACAAAGCGGATAAGCCCCGCTCCTATGAATACCGCCAGCGAGACCGCAATAGCCGCAGGAATTAGATTGGGATCCTCATACACGACGCTCACGGCGCTATTGTTCTTGTTCATCATCTGCCTGATGCTCCAAGCGGATTCATTAGTCAGGGCCTCGGCCTTAACCTCACTGTTGTAAGTGTCGCCTTCTATATCGGTGTTTTGGTCACCGCTGCCGATACCTGTGCCATCACCCGTGCCCTCACCTTGGCTCTTGCCGCCGCCGTTACTGCCCGAGCCTCCCCCGCCAGCAGAGCCATCCCCTTTGCCATGCTGCGACGGCGCCGCACCGGCCAAGACGATAGTAAACGTGTTGATGAACTTGATCGACTTATCCGTCGCGCCATCGCTTGAGCTGGCCGAGCCAAACAAAAGCCTGAAGCACGTGCCGCTGTTCATCTGCCCGGTCTCGGTGCTGTTCTCGCTCCAAGAATCCTCCAGGGCAAGCATGCTGGGAACTTGCTTGGCTCCAGCCCTAGAGCCGCCCAGATCGTAATTGGGGAAGTAATAGCGCGTTGTTTCAAGCAACCATTTGGCCGATATCTTGCCGGGGTTAGCACCGTCATTGGCCTTGAGCGTGAAGTAGCGGATGTCATCGACGTCAATTTTGAGAGCCTTGAGCAGTGTGGCTATAGGCACGCCGTAGGCTTTGTCGGTGGCATATTTGCCCGAGCTGCGTGTGAGCGTGTAGGTTCTGGTCACAGCGCCCAGCTTCTTGAACTCGCTTTTGCTGTAGGTTTTGCTCACGGCTACGGTATCTAAATCCTTCTCGTACACAACGTTGACGGTGAGGTTTTCTGCGGGGGTGCCGCTGTTGATGGTTTTACCGTTTGCGATGTTGAGGGCGACGGCGTCAAACACCACGCCTTTGCCCATCCCGCTGCTCTTGGAAGCATCGCCGCCCGTTACCGCACACCTAAGCTCGATGACACCCATAGCCAGACCCTTGATTGAGACAACAGCGCTGCTGTTGACAGATACGTTGCCGTACTGGCTGTCGCTCAGGCTCCAGGTCACGTTCTTGAGCTCGTCGGCTTCTGGCTGCATGCTCTTTGGGGCGCTGGGATAGTTAGCCACCACCTTAGTGGCTTTGGTCTGCTTGTTCTTATACGTAATCTTGCAATAGGCCTTCTTGGTGCCGCTTTGCTCCGTAAGTTTGATGGCACCGTCACCGTAAGCTTTGCCGTTCTCATTGACAATCTGCACCTTGGTGACGATAAAGCCCTCGCCTTGGTTGAGCGTCTCTATCTCTATGGAGACTGCAAGGCTCTTGAGATCCTCGTTTTTGGGCGTGGCGGTTATCTTGGTGGTCCCGTCCTTGAGCGCGGTGATTACACCGGTCGAGCTCACAGTCACGCAGTTGCCGTCCCACGTGTACTCGAAGCCCTCATCCACGCCGTCGAGCTCACCCCAGCTGTCGCTTTCGTATTCTGGAACACTATTGCCGTCGTCAAGCTTAGCGATAGCGCAGATGCGCAGCTTGCCACCGGCATCGGAGATAGTCTTGGTGGAGTTATCCTCTTTGGCACTCACGTCCCAAGAGTCCTCTCCGTCCGAGCTCACAGGATAAGCCTTGAGTTTGAAGCTCTTCACCGTGCCCACGCTTATGATTTCTGCTTGGGCAATGCCGCAAGAACTCTGCAGCAAAACAGAGACCGGCACACCTGCCATAAGCAGCACGACAAGCGCGCTCAAAAGCAAGCGCAGTACCGCGTTGAATATGTCCTTAATGACGGTGGGCACGCCGGCTAATCATTCTTGGAAGAGCTTTTGGAAGAAGACGTGTCGTCACTCACGTTAGAAGCGCCCTTGTCCACGTCTTTGGTGAGCATGTACAGCTGGCCGGTGCTGGGGTCTTGATACACGGTGCCCAGCTCTTCGTACGAGCTGCCGTTGTTTTGCATCTCCTCGGCCATCTTATTCACATCGACGTTGGTCATCTCGTTGCCTTCGACCATCTCCTGCAGCTCAGTGGTGTCGAGCTGCCAAAACGCAATGAGAGCAACCATGAGACCCAGGCTCATGACGAGCATGGCGTCGACGATGTTGGCGACATTAGCCATGGGATTGACGTCGTCGTGTTCACGCAGGCCGCTGCCGCCGCCACGCAAACCACTGCCTCCACGCAGGTTGTAAGCCATTAGCGATCACCACCCGCAGGAGCCACTGGCTTGTCGCCGCGATGACCCGGCAATGCCGACACCGTCGCGAGCGCCGTCATCTCGTCGCCGATGTGTTCTCCGCGCTCGGTGCACGCGCCCGCCTTCTCCAGCACGGTGCTTAAGAGCGCCTCCTCGGCCTCGAGGTAATCCTCGTACCAGCGCTTGCGCAAACGGCTTATGAACATGGCGATAACAGCGACCACCAAGCCGGCGACCGTGGTGTCAAACGCAATCTCTATAGAGCTAGAGAGCAAGTCAACCTGACCCTGACCCATAGCCACAACGCCCGGACCCAACGGGATGAGCGTGCCCATAAGGCCAATCATCGGCGCGACCTTTGCCGCAAGATCCGTACGTGAGGTAATGCGAACGTAACGCTGCTCCTCTTGCGATATAAGGCGTTTGCCCAACGCAACGCGTGCCTCATCCGGCAGATAACCGTATGCTGTCATGGTGAGCAGCATGTTCTTCTGCTTGCGCAGCAAGCCGCTTTGCTCAAAGACGCCCGGGAGGTCGGAGTACCTTGCAGAGTCGACCTGGGCTATAAGCTGCGGAAGAGCGACCTTAAAGTGTCGGCGCTCCACTATAAACTCGACCACGACGCTGGCAATCACCGCGATGGTGCAGATGATGAGCAACAGCAAGATGATGATGGTGGGGTACTTAAGAGCCTGCGTCACAAGGTGCAGCAGGGAGTCGAGGTGCAGCTCTAGATCCACGGTTCTTCCTCCAATTGAACAGCATCAGCAAATGCGCTCTTACGTGGGTAATCTTTGAAGAAACCAGTCTAAGCTAATACGAAAGATAAGACACTATTTCATTTTGTTTAATAGGTAGATACAGCAGGTATATCGTTTGAATTCTGTAGCGGGGTTCTGCTGGCAACCCGCATTGCGCGCAGCAGCCACTAGCCGCCTAATCCCCAAACTTTGCGTCCAGCTCTTCTTGTGTGATGTCAATCTCTATCATCTTATGACGGCTCAAATCCCCGCGCACGCAGGTCACGCTGCTTTTGGGCACACCAAAAAAGGCAGCCAGCGTCTTGCAGACTGCCTTTGTGGCCTTACCTTTTTCTGGGGCTGCCGTCACTTTGACCGCGAGCTCGCGGTCTCCGTTGGCGTCTGTCACCCAGCCAGCCACAACGTCCTTGGCAGACTTGGGCGTGACGACAACAGCCAAGCGCATGAGCTAGTCGATCTCCTCGATCATGTCGTCGGCGATGGCGCCATCTTGGGCGTCATTCTGGGCAGACGCCGGCATGTGTGCCGCGACGTCGGACTCGGAGATTGCGGGGGTTTTGACCTCGTCAAAGCAACGCTCTGCCTCGCTCGAGAAATGCTCGAGCAGGGCACGGTACTGCTCGCGGAAGCTGCCACAAGACGCGCTTAAGGCCTCGGTCTCGTCCACAATGCGCTGCTTTTCCAGCAAAGCCTCACGGATAAAGTCGCGCGCCTTTGCCTCAGACTCGCGGTAGATGCGCTCGCCCTCTGCGCGGGCCTCTTCTTTGAGGGCATCGGCAGAGCTGCGGGCCTCTTCGAGCATGCTATCTGCAGCGCGCTGGGCCGATATGAAGGCGTTGGAGATGGTGGAGTCCATCGTGCCCTTCTCTTCGAGCTTCTCGTTCATCTGGGCGATGGTCGCCTTGGCGCGAGCGAGCTCTTCCTCAGTTGCCTTGGCCTGTGCGGCGATGGCACGCGCCTGATCTGCCGCAGCCTTAGCAGCGGACTCTGCCTTGGCGATGCGCTCGTCTGCAGCGCCGGCGTCCTGACCCTGGGGCGCATGCCCACCGGAAGCGAGCTGCTCTTTAAGGTCTTTGTTCTCATTAACCAAAAGGTCGACCTCTGCGGCTACGCGCTCCAGAAAATCGTCAACCTGCTCGACATCATAGCCGCGCAGGGAATGCTCAAAGCCCTGCTGCTGGATGTCCAATGCCGTGATGCTCATTTGCGTCCTCCTAATCAAGACTGTGCAGCATTACATGAACTGCAGCAGTAACCTGCCGATGAACCTCGCAACAACTTGGAGCACCAAGATGGCGAGGATGGGGCTGAAGTCTACCGACATACCTGAGCCGCCTATGGGCGGAATTATACGCCTGAACAAATCGAGGTACGGGTCGCAGATGCGGCCCAAGGCCTCGTAGATGTCGCGCACAATCCCGTGCATAGAGGGAATCCAGCTCATGAGTATATAGACGATGATGATGCCGACGTAGAAGTCCACGGCGGTCATGAAAATGCTGTAGATGCTCACTTAGGCGCCCAACTCCTTGGATCGTCTGCCCGCGGCGGCGATGCCTGCGGCGATGGCGTTTTCTATATCGGCTGCTTGCATTGCTTCAAGCGCGGCCACAGTCGTGCCGCCTGGGCTGCTCACAGCCGCGATGGCTTGGTCGAGGTCTTGGTGCGTGTCCATGAGCATCTTAGCGGTGCCATGCATGGTACCAAGCGCCAGCTCTAGGGCGGTACTGTAATCCATGCCCAAATCCTGCGCCGCGCGTGCCAT
>CAYQLX010000015.1:13891-23186 GCA_964418305.1 uncultured Coriobacteriaceae bacterium
CCAGCTCTAGGGCGGTACTGTAATCCATGCCCAAATCCTGCGCCGCGCGTGCCATAGCCTGCAAGAAAAGCTCAAAGTAGGCCGGTCCGCTGCCGCTCACAGCCGTGACAATATCCTGCTGCTCTTCTGGGACGACGACGGCGCTACCCATGCTGGCAAAAACGTCGCGCACGAGCTGCACGTCTTGCGCGGGCGTGCTGCTACCGCCCGAGACACCCGACGTGCCAGCGCCCACGGTAAGGGGTGTGTTGGGCATCACGCGCACCACACGGCTAGCACCACCCAAGGCAGCGCTAAGCGTTGCGCAGCTCACACCTGCGGCCACACTCACTACCAAGGCGTCGCTCAATCCAGCTTGCGCGAGCTGCGCAGCCACATCCGGCACCTTGGCGGGTTTGACGCAGATGAAGACGGTATCGGCCGGCAGGGTCTGTGTGTTATCGGCAACGGTTGCCACGCCGTAGGTTTTGGCGACAAACTCGCGTTTCTCTTGGCCGGGATTGGCTGCGGTGATGCTCGAGGGTTGCACACCCTCTATGCCCAGCAGGCCAGCGATGACCGCCTGGCCCATATTGCCCGCACCGATGACGGCGACGCGCCCCAAGCGAGCCGCCAAGGTCTGCTCTGTGCTTTTAGCTGCTGCTACCACGCTAGAGGACGCCCTGCTCTTTGAGGTAATCGGTCTCTGCGTCTGAGAGGCCCTTACCCGCGCGCGATATGACAAAGACCTTGTCTGCCTGCTTGTCCACCGTAGCGTTGAGCACGGATGCCGCACCAAACGAGAAGTCAAGCACACGCTTTGCAAGCTCTGGGCGGGTGTTGGTGAGCACCAAGACGACAACCTTGCCCTCGCGCAGAGCGCTTCCCACTTGCTCGGCGTCTGCGTAGGCGTAAGCCTTGACGATGGCCAAGTGCTCTGCCGGATTGTTGCGGCGCGAGCTGATGGAGCTCACGAAGTCTGCCGCACCCCTGAAGGCAGGGCTTTCCGGGCTGTCCCAATCAGAAGATTGGCTGCGGCTGCTTGACGCAGCAGAGCTAAAGGAGCGCACGTTGCCGCTTGCACCCGAGCGCGATGCGCTGGTGCCGATGTTGGAACCGTAGCTACTGCGGCGCGAGAAATACGAATCGTCCACATCGTCTAAAGAGGCGACCTTGAGCTCGTGATCCGAAGAGAGGTTCACGTTCGAGAAGTTCTCCGGGTTGTAGTTGTCAAAGCTGAGCACGCCACCGCCCTGGGCAAGGTGCTGATCATCGTATGGCTCATCGTAGGGTTGGTCGTTGTAATTGTTGTAATCGTTGTAATCGTCATAAGGCTCTTGGTCATAGGGCTGCTGATAGGGATCCTCTTGCCATTCTGGTTGCCCGCCAAAGCCAAGCTTTGACTTCATGTTGTCAAAAACGCCCACAGTTTCCTCCGAAGCATATATGTAAAAGCGAGCCTGCCTTAAGATGCGAAGCTATCGCTAAAAATCTTCCTGCCGATCCTTACCATGGTAGCGCCCTCTACGATAGCAGCGGCGTAGTCTTGCGACATACCCATGGAAAGCTCGTCGAATTCGATACTACCACGGGAGCTATAATTGGCCTTCAGTTCTTGGGACAGATTTCTCAAACCTTCAAAAACTTTACGCGCAATGTAAGTATCGCCCGCCGGCGCCATAGTCATAAGCCCCTTGACGCGCACGTTGGAGCACGAGTCCACCTGCTCGAGCAAGGCAAGCACATCACGTGGCGCGATGCCGCCCTTGGACTCCTCGCCCGATATGCTCACCTCCACCAGCACGTCTTGCACGATATCGAGCTTTGCGGCTTCCTTTTGGATTGCCTCAAGAAGTGACGAGCGATCGAGCGAGTGGATGAGGCAGGCGCGCCCCACCACCTCTTTGGCCTTGCGCGATTGCAGCTGGCCGATCATGTGCCACCTGGCTTGTGGGTAGGCGTCGAGCTTCTCGTTGAGCATGCTGGTGCGGTTCTCTCCAAAGTCCGTTGCGCCAGCAGCTATGGCCTGCGCCACGACGGGCACCTCTACCGTCTTGCTCACGGCGATGATGCGCACATCTTTTGGGTCGCGCCCGCAGTCATGGCAGATGCTAGCCACATCGGCCACCGTCGCGTCCCATCTCTCTTTAAGCGACATACTGTCGTCCTTTCTATCTAAAAGCGCTGCTCACAGCGCGGTAAACCGACCATGCCGTAAAGGCGCGCGTGCCAGCCACGCTACGGCAAGCCAGCCTCTTTGAAAGCAAAAGCCCCGTGTCTGCCCGTCACCTTGTCATGAGCGCGATACGAGAAGAAGCGATCACTGTTGCAAGAAGTACACGACATGCTGTCGCATATCCTGCTTTTATCGACACCTGCCTCCTCAAGGGAGGCGCTCACAGCCGCCGTAAGGTCCAAGTGCCTTGCGCCTGCGTCGCAGGCGCTGCCATAACGTGCGATAAAGCGGTCCAAAATTTCTTGCGAGGTCTCGTAGCAGCACGCCCCTATATGCGGGCCGATGTAGGCGCTGCAGCTTGCCGTGCTGCAGCCTGCGGCCTTGGCAAGCATTGACGCACCCTTACCCGCAATGCCTGCAAGGGCGCCGCGCCAGCCGGCATGCAGTACCGCAAAGGCACCGCCGGGTGCCGCGACTATGACAGGTACGCAATCGGCAAAGCACAGGAGCACAGGCACGCCGGCCTGCGCACACAAGATGCCATCTGCACCGGCACGCGCCCGCTCTTGGGCGAAAGAGACATCGCCGTCTACCTCAACCACGACGTCCCCATGCACCTGCTTGGGGGCCACAAGATGCGACATGCAACCGGAAGGCACACTCAAGGCACCCATGAGAAGCTCCCTGTTGCGCGCGACGGCGCAAGCGTCGTCTCCAACGTGGTCGCCTAAGTTGAGACTGGCATAAGGCGCCTTGCTCACGCCGCCTGCGCGGGTGGTAAAGGCTACGCGCAAGCCGCAGGCGTCATAGAGCGCCTCATCGGTCAAAAGCGCGACAGTGTGTCCATCTTTACAAAAGGAAGCCTCTGCCAGCTTGGGGGCCGGCAGAGGCTTTTTCTCAAAGCTCATTGCGTCCTCTCTAAGGCTTTGCCCTAGTAACGGTTGCGCTTGAGGAAATCGGGGATGTCGTCGTCGAACATGGAGTCCACGGGATCCGGATCTGTGTAGCGAGTGCGCTGGGGTTGCTCGGGCTGAGCCGCGGGAGTCGCAGCATAAGTGACCGGGCTGGACAGCGGCGTGCCGAGCGGCATCTGAGGCTGCTTCTCTGTCCCGTCAAATCCGGTTGCGATGACGGTCACGCGGATCTGATCCTCCATGCTGTCGTCGATGACAGTACCAAAGATGATATTGGCGTTATCGTCTGCAGCTTGGTTGATGATGTCGCTGGCCTCGCTAATCTCTGCCAGGCCCATCTCGGACGAGCCGGTGATGGAGAACAGGATGCGATCGGCGCCCACAATGGAGCTCTCCAGCAGCTTGGAGCTGATGGCCTGGGCGGCGGCGTCTGCGGCGCGGTTCTCGCCCGCTGCGATGCCGATGCCCATCATTGCGGTGCCAGAGTCCTTCATGATGCTTCGGACGTCTGCAAAGTCGAGGTTGATCAAGCCAGGGATGGTGATGAGGTCTGTGATGCCCTGGGTGCCCTGACGCAGGATATCGTCTGCAATGCGGAAGGCATCCAGCATGGAAGTGCGCTTCTCGATGACCTGCAGCAGGCGGTCATTGGGGATGACGATGAGCGTGTCGACCTTCTGAGACAGCAAGGCGATGCCCTCTTCTGCCTGGCTCATGCGCTTGCGGCCCTCAAAGCCAAAGGGCTTGGTGACGATGGCCACGGTAAGCGCGCCTATCTCCTCCATGGCAATCTCTGCCACGACGGGGGCTGCTCCCGTGCCCGTGCCGCCGCCTTCACCGGCAGTGACAAAGACCATATCGGCGCCGGCCAAGGCCTCTCGAATCTCTGCGCGGGACTCCTCTGCTGCCTGGCAGCCAATCTCTGGGTTAGCACCTGCGCCCAAGCCGCGGGTTAGCTCCTCGCCGATGTGAACGGTGCGATCTGCATCGGACATGAGCAGGGCTTGGCGATCAGTGTTGATGGCGATGAACTCGACGCCTTTGACGCCGGCTTCGACCATTCGGTTGACGGCATTGGTGCCGCCGCCACCCACGCCCACGACCTTAATGACGGCGAGGCGGTCGTTTCCTTCAAAATCGGCCATTCGAGCTCCTTCATTTATTGCATTTAGTTCTACATTTACGGCGGCTTTGGGCACATTAATCCAAAGCCTAACTTCTGGCATTGTACCCCAATGTCTTAAACAGAAAAGCCCAGTGATGTACCTTGACGCTCTCGTTTACCGAAGTTTTTCACAAATGAGGCGCGTTTTGGCGATTCTGTGTCGCATATCTGCGCTATGGAGCGGCCTGCATTCAGCGAGCAACACGCCGCAAGCAAGCTGGCGCTACTCGTCGATTGTGCGATAAGTGGGACGGTCGGGCACGCGCACGTTGATGTAGGAGATAGAGCCCGAATACCTGTCCATGAGCGTGTTGACGTCGGCCTCTTTGAGCTCTATATCGCTTGCCTCACCAAATGCCACGGTCACGCCCTTTTTGAGGTTGACAGATGCTTTGACCGCGGATTCAGCCGATATGCTCTTAATCTTGGAGGCAAACTTTTTAGACACACCGTCGTATATCTTGATGGCGTTGAGTATGCCCTCGTCCGTGCACTCGCTGCCGGCCACGGGTGTAGAGAGGTTGGCGTCCACGTCGACGATGCGGCGATAGTCCTTCCAGTCCTTGGTAGTCGCCGCAGACAGCCACACGCCGTCGGTGGATATAACCCAGATGCTCTTCTTGGAGAGCTTAACTGCGGCAGCGGGCGTGCGCTCGGTGATAGTAATCTTGATAGAATGCGGGAACTCTCTTGAGACTTGCGCGCTTTGCACCCACGGGTGCTCTTCCAAGCGCGCGCAGATGCCGGCGCTGTCAAGGCGCAGGAGCGTGGAGTCGTCGGCGACGGCGGCGAGTTGTGTGACTTCTTGGTCGGTGAGGTGCGTGGCACCTGACACGGTAACCGTCTCTACAGCGAGGAAGTCCGAGCGATAGACGGCGATGCTGCCAAAGATCACGCCCAAGACGACGACCACAACAGCTACCAGCTTGAGGACATAGGACAGGTAGCGTTTGCGAGCGCGTGCTGCGTGCTCTGCTGCGCGCGATGCGCGTATATCGCCCACACGCCTTGCCCCGCCGGCGGCAAGCTCATCCATATCGCGGTTGCGGCGGCGCTGCTCGCTGTCGCTTACCGCCAGGTTGTCGGTGCCCGCAGGCGCGTGCTTGCGAGACGAGCGCGAGGCTTTGCTCTTGATAGATTTGCGCTGGCCGAGCTTAGCGTCCTTCTTGGGTTTTGAGGATTTACTCCCGCTGTTCTTGGCAGCGGACGGGGTATCGTCTACTGCCGGCGCAGAGAATCCAGCGGATTGCTGCGACATACTGGTAGCGCCAGCGCGCATTGAGCTGCTAGCGGCAGAAGCACCCGCACGACCAGAGCGCGGCATGGGAGATGAGACAGCAGAGACGCTACGACGACGGCTCGTCGCTCCATCTGCAGACGCAGACGCAGACGAGTTGCCGTACTGCACGCGCTTGACGCCGTCATCTGACGCGCTGCGCCCGTTTGCAGCACCTCGCGCGGACCTAGAGGACGAGACATGGCCGCGCTTGCCGGACACCGACGAGCGGCGCGAGCTTTTAGAAACCGAGGAAGCGGACTTCCGGTTGTAGCTCGATGCCATGTTCCTCCCTTACCTTGTCTTGCGCGAGCTTGATGAGGCTTGCGACGTCGCTCGCCTTAGCATTGCCATTGTTGACGATGAAGTTGGCATGGACGTCTGATATCTGCGCATCGCCGCAGGTAGCGCCCTTGAGCCCGCAGGAATCTATAAGCTGCCCTGCAGACACACCCTGCGCGCCCTTGAAGACGCTGCCGCAGCTGGGTTTGGACAGCGGCTGCGTCTGGCGGCGGCGGCGCAGAGTCGACTCCATCGAAGCATGGAGCACCATCTTATCGGACGGATGCAAGATGAGCTCGACCTCCACAACAATCGCATCTGCGGGAATCGAGCTTTGGCGATAGCCCCACTGGATATTGGTCGCGGAAACCTTGGAAAGCCCGCTGCCGGGAGTGAACAAGGTGACGGACTCCAGCACGCTGGAAAGCCAGTCCTTGGCGGTGCCGGCGTTCATGCGCACCGCGCCGCCCACGGTGCCCGGCGTGCCCACGGCAAAGCCCAGCCCGTCGAGCCCCAGCCCAAAGGCCTTGGTAACCAAGCGGCTCAAAACGCAGGCGCCACCCACCGTGACCAACACGTCTGCAGGCTGCTCTACTTCTTGGACGTCTGTAGCGTCCTCATCGTCATAACCGCCAAAGTCTATGCGCGAAAACTCGCGGCCCAAGACGATGACGGCCCCGTCGTAGCCGGCGTCGGCCACGAGCAGGTTGCTGCCCTTGCCCACGACCGTCCATTCGACGTCTTCCTCGGCTAAGACCTCGGTAACAAGCGAGAGGTCTGACACAGTGTCGCAGGTGATATAGAGCGCAGCCGGGCCGCCTATGCGGTAGGTGGTATGGCGCGACATGGGCTCGTCGCAGGTTATAGAGCCTTCGATGGAGCCCTCAAGCCGTATGTAAGCGTCAAACGCGCCCACGGCTAATCATCACCCTTAAGCGCGGCCAAAATCTGCGACCCAAAGGTGGTCACATCGCCTGCACCCATGGTGATAACAAGATCACCGGGGGCGAGCTTGGTCTTGAGATAGGGAACCACCTCGGGGCGATGCGGCATCCACGCCAAGTTGCTGCGATGCTTGTGACCCATGATGGACTCCACGACTGTCTTGCCGCTCACGCCAGGGATGGGTGTCTCGCCCGCGGCGTAGACGTCCAGAACCGTGACGCTTGACGCATTGTCAAAGGCATCGGCAAACAACGGTGCCAACGATTGCGTGCGCGAGTAACGATGCGGCTGGAAGAGCACGTGCACGTGATTGAAGCCCAGCTTGGCTGCAGCGGCCAGCGTTGCCTTTATCTCTGTTGGGTGATGGGCATAATCGTCCACAACGGTGACGCCTGCGGCCTCTCCCACCAAGTCAAACCTGCGCTTGACGCCGCCAAACTCAGACAGCGCAGCAGCGGCTTTATCAATCGGCAGCCCCAAAGCCCAGGCAATCGTGAGCACGCCTGTGGCGTTGAGCACGTTGTGTCGGCCGGGATTGCGGCTTATGGACGCGTGCACCTTTTGGCCATCGGGAAAGCTCACCGTGAAGGCGTTGCCTATGCCAGCGCGCCCAGTAATCTCAAAGGTGACCTGCGCTGCAGGGTTGTCATGCTGCCCATAGGTGATGGTGCGCTTGCCGGTGGCGTGCGCTATCTGGGCAAGCTTTGGGTCGTCGGCGCAGACTACGGCAGCGCCATCATCGGGAAGCAGGCCAATAAAATCGCCAAATGCGTCGTAGATGGCTTCGATGGTGCCGTAGTGATCCAGATGGTCGGCCTCTATGTTGGTGATGAGCGCCACATGCGGCGACAGATGCACGAACGAGCCGTCCGATTCGTCTGCCTCGACGATGTAATACTCCCCTGCTCCGCTCTTGGCGTTGGTGCCGTATGCCTGCACCGTACCGCCTATGAGGAAGCTCGGGTCGAGCCCCATGCCGTCAATCATGGTGGCGAGCATGGACGATGTTGTGGTCTTGCCGTGCGTGCCCGCGCAGGCCAGCGTCTTTTTGCCGCGGCCCAGATACGCCAGCATATGCGAGCGGTGCCAAACCTGGATGCCATTGGCGCGCGCGTAGGCAAGCTCTGGGTTGCGCTCGGGGATGGCCGTGGATATGACGACAGTGTCCACATCGGGGGCGATGTTTGCGGCGTCGTGTCCCACGTGGACCTGGATGCCGGCGTCGCGTAGCTGCAAAACGGCGCGCGACTCCTTCATGTCCGATCCGGTCACATCAAGGCCGCGCTGGTGAGCGACGAGCGCAATGCCCGACATACCCACGCCGCCGATGCCGATGAAGTGAATCTTCTTAGGAGAGCTCGTCATCAGGCACGGCTCCTTTCTGCGATGCTGCAGGCGATGTCAGCCAAGGTCTTGCGCGCCTGCGAGCCAGAGAATTGGCTGCATGCCGCAGCCATCTTGCTGCGACGATCCGGGTCTTGGATCAAATCGAGCACGAGGGTTGCAAAATCTGCGTCCTCTACCTGGGAGTCTGGCACGAGACAGGCGGCGCCAGCGCTTACGCAGCCGGAGGCGTTGAGCGTCTGGTGGTCTCCGCGTGCGTACGGGAAGGGCACGAGCACGGCGGGGATGCCTAGAGTCATTATCTCTGCCAGTGATGACGCGCCAGCACGGGAGACGACAAGGTCGCTTGCGGCGAGGACGTCGCCCATGTTGTTGATGTACTCGAACACTTTGTAGCGCTGCTCTTGCTGTGGTGTGAGCTTGAGGTTGTCCAACACGGCCTGGTGGTCTTGGGCGCCGGTGCCGTGCACGATGTAGAGGTTGTCGATGGCGAGCAACTGGTCTTTCATAGCGCAAACAGCGGTATTGAGGTGCTGGGCGCCAAGGCTTCCGCCAAAGACGAGGAGCACAGTGGCGTCTTGCGGAATGCCCAACGCATCGCGCCCGGCCTTGCGGCTGCAAGTCTCAAACGACGCGCGCACCGGGTTGCCAATGACGCGCGGCTCTGCCTTGCATTTGAGATGCTGAGCGGATTCCTTGTAGGTGAGCGCTGTGACGTCTGCCTTTTTGGCAAGGTACTTGTTGGCCATGCCGGGAACGGAATTTTGCTCGTGCACAACCAGCGGGATGCCCAGCGATGCCGCCGCGCGCCCCACGGGGATGGAGACATACGCGCCAAAGGTGAGCACGGCGTCAGGGCGATCAGCCTTGAACATGAGCTTCACAGCGCTTGTGGCTTTGAGAATTTTGGAGCCGCTGGAGATGAGCGTGAGCGGATGGGCGGCATCAAAGCCCGCCACGTCAAACCCGCGGAAGTTAAAACCCGCCTCTACGGCAAGTTTGGACTCGATATGATTTGGGGTCCCCACGAAGAGGATGCGGTGCCCGCGCGAGCGCAGCTCGTCTGCTGTGGCTATGGCAGGATTTATGTGACCGGCGGTGCCGCCGGCAGACACGACAAAGTACATGTTCCTCGCTAACGTGTTGCATTTACAGTCTGTTTGGACAAGGTACGGTCCTATATCGTAGCGTTTTTTGACCCAAGCGAACAGGGC
>CAYQLX010000016.1:0-17925 GCA_964418305.1 uncultured Coriobacteriaceae bacterium
CCGACCACTGCGGGCGGTAAGCGTCTTGTTTCCCCGCATCTGCGGTGATTGTGGTATCATTCGCGGCGCTGTCCCAACAGTGACCAGTTTTTAGTTATTTGGAGTACTCAATGAAATTTTTGGGTCTAGGTGTGCCTGAGCTCATCATAATCCTCATCGTCATCTTGCTTATCTTTGGGCCTAAGAACCTCCCAAAGCTTGGTTCTGCAATCGGCAAGACCTTCAAGAACCTGCGTGAGGGCATGGATGGCAAGGACGGCAAGAAGGAAGAGTCCCAAGAGGACCAAGCTGCTGCCGAGGAAGTCAGCCCTATCGAGGTTGAAGAGGACAGCAAGAAAGACGCGTAAAACCAGGCGCCTTACAAGGCTGATCTGGATATGGCGGCGTGTGCGAAACCATCGCATGCGCCGTCTGCTTATACCAATCTGAACGGAGTCACCATCATGGCAAACACAAACGACGTCATCATCACCCAGGAGGGCAAGGCCAAGCTCGAGGAAGAGCTGCATTACCTGGAGACCGAGAAGCGCGAGGAGATTGGCGAGCGCATCCGCGTTGCCCGCGAGTTTGGCGATATCTCTGAGAACTCGGAGTACGACGACGCCAAAAACGAGCAGGCTTTCATGGAGAGCCGCATCGCAGAGATTAACTCGATTCTGGCCAATGCCAAGGTGGTCGATTCTCCCAAGAAGACCGGCAAAGTGGGTATCGGCTCTACACTCACGCTTGAGGACGCAAAGGGCAAGCAGCGCGTCTTTACCATCGTAGGTGGCGCCGAGGCAGATGCCGTCAACGGCAAGATCTCCAACGAGTCCCCTCTGGGCCGCGCTGCCTTGGGTCACAAGAAGGGCGATGACATCACCTATGAGGGCCCCACGGGCCGTGCCATGAGCTTCAAGATCGTCAAGGTTGGAAAGTAGCCATGGCCCAAGACCAGCAGACACAAGAAATCATCGACGACCCTATCGAGGTCCGTCGCAACAAGCGCCAAGCCATCATCGACGCAGGCGGCACTCCGTATGCCGTGCGCTTTGACGTGAGCGATCACTGCGCAGACTTAGAGGAGCGCTACGCAGACCTCGAAGACGGCGCAGAGACCGCCGATGAGGTCGCGGTAGCTGGCCGTATCATGGCCATCCGCAACCAAGGCAAGATCGCCTTCATCGTCCTGCGTGACTCCACGGCTGATATCCAGCTCTTCATCCGCATCAACAACGTGGGAGAAGAGGCCTTCGCCCAGATTAAGGACCTCGACATCGGAGACTGGATCGGCGCCAACGGCATCGTTTTGCGCACACGCCGCGGCCAGCTGTCTGTGTCGCCTTCCAAGGTGACGCTTCTTTCTAAGGGCTTGCGCCCCCTGCCCGAGAAGTTCCACGGGCTCGAGGATAAAGAGACGCGTTATCGCCAGCGCTATGTCGACCTCATCATGAACGCCGAGGTCAAAGAGACCTTTACCAAGCGCTTCAAGATTGCAAGCGCCCTGCGTCGCTTCTGCGAGGACGAGGGCTACCTCGAGGTTGAGACCCCGATGCTGCACCCCATCATGGGTGGCGCCACGGCCAAGCCCTTTACGGCGCACTTCAATGCGCTGGACACAGAGGTCTACCTGCGCGTAGCACCCGAGCTTTACCTCAAGCGTCTGCTCGTGGGCGGCTTTGAGCGCGTGTTCGAGATGAATCGCTGCTTCCGCAATGAGGGCATGGACCTCACCCACAACCCCGAGTTCACGACGCTGGAGGCCTACTGCGCCTTCACTGATCTGCGCGGCATGATGGACTTCTGCGAAGGCGCCTTCCGCGCTGCTTGCCAGGCGGCCAACGGCTCCTTGACCTGCACGTATCAGGGCAATGAGCTCGACTTCTCCAAGCCCTTCCGTCGTGCCACGATGATCGAGCTTACAAGCGAGGCCGCAGGCGAGGATGTCTCCTTTAACCGCAGCCTTGAGGATTTGACCGCGCTCGCCAAGAAGAACGGCGTCGAGGTTCAGGAAAGCTGGGGCAAAGGCAAGCTCATCTCCGAGCTGTTTGAGGCTTTGGTCGAGGAGAACATCGTTCAGCCCACCTTCGTCACCGAGCATCCGCTCGAGATATCCCCGCTGGCAAAGAAGCTGCCGGACAACCCCGAGCTGACCGACCGCTTTGAGCTGTTCATCTGCGGCCATGAGTACGCAAACGCCTTTAGCGAGCTCAACGATCCGGTGGATCAGGCAGAGCGCTTTGCCGCCCAGATGGAGGCCAAGGCCACGGGCGATGAGGAAGCCATGGATTACGACCAGGACTACATCCGCGCGCTCGAGTACGGCATGCCCCCGGCGGGCGGTATCGGCATTGGCATCGACCGCATGGTCATGCTGCTCACCGACAACCCCTCCATCCGCGACGTGCTGCTCTTCCCGCATATGCGCCCCGAGGCCCTGTAGCGCCACAGCCATTTGTTCCAAGCAAGCATTCCGCAAGGCGGCTCCACTAAGGGGCCGCCTTGCTGCGTTATGGGCGCCCAAACCACTTTGCGCATGACCGGGCCTGTTGCCTTGTGCAACGTCAGTGGCACTGTTATGTCAACTAGCTGTAAACCCCCTTGCCGCAGGTGCGTTATACCCTTGAGGGAATCACTGGAGGTTGTCTTATGTTTGAGAAATTTACCGACAAAGCCCGCAAGGTGCTTGTCCTGGCCCAAGACGAGGCCCACATGCTCGAGCGCCCCTATGTGGGAACCGAGCACTTCTTGCTGGGGCTTATCCGCGAGGGCGAGGGCCTCGCTGCGCGTGCGCTTCAAAAGCTCGGCATCACCTACGAGGACTGCCTGCTACAAGTGCGCGAGATTGACGAGCATGATATGCCCGCCGCCGCAGGTCATGTGCCCTATACCCCGCGCGCTAAGCGCGTGATGGAGAGCGCCTATAGAGAAGCGCTCCAGATGGGTCAGAACTTTATCTCTACCGAGCATTTGCTCTTGGGTATCGTGCGCGAGGGCAACGGTGTTGCCATGCAGACGCTTACCCAGCTGGGCGTAAGCGCCCAAGACGTGCGCAGCGCAGTAGAAGAGCTCGCAAGTGATCTTCCCACCCCGCAGCCTGTCATGGACGGCGGGCAGCGCGGCGCCTTTGGCGGCATGGGCAAGCGCCAAGAGTCCATGCTTAAGGAGTTCGCCACAGACCTTACTTCCCGCGCAAGCCGCGGCGAGCTTGACCCGGTCATCGGCCGCGAACAAGAGATTGAGCGCGTCATGCAGATTCTGTCGCGCCGCACTAAGAACAACCCGCTGCTCATTGGCGAGCCAGGCGTGGGCAAGACGGCCATCGCAGAGGGTTTAGCCCAGCTCGTAAGCGCGGGCCAAGTGCCCGACCTTTTGCGTGACAAGCGCATTTGCATGCTCGATGTGAGCGCCTTGGTGGCCGGCTCCAAGTATCGCGGCGAGTTTGAGGAGCGCCTCAAGCAGGTCGTCAAAGAGGTCAAGGAGAAGGGTGACGTCATCTTGTTCATCGACGAGATGCACACCTTGATCGGCGCTGGCAGCGCAGAAGGTTCCATCGACGCCGCCGCCATCCTCAAGCCGCCCCTGTCACGTGGAGAGATCCAAGTCATAGGCGCCACCACGACAGAGGAGTACCGCAAGCATATAGAGAAGGATCCCGCACTCAACCGCCGCTTCCAGACGGTTGTGATCGAGGAGCCCAATCCCGCGCAGGCTCTCCAGATACTCACGGGCTTAAGCGGCAACTATGAGGCGCACCATCGCGTCCACTACACGCAAGGCGCGCTGCAAAGCGCCGTGAGGCTGTCGCGCCGCTATGTGCAGGATCGCTTCCTGCCCGATAAAGCCATCGACCTCATCGACGAGGCCGGCGCGCGCATGCGCATCAAGAACATGACCGTCCCCGCAGATGTCGCCGCTATATCCGATCGCCTCAAGGAGGTGCGCCTCCAGAAGGAGGACGCCATCGGCAGGCAGGATTACGAGCGCGCTGCGATTTATCGCGACCGCGAGAAGGAGCTCATCGCTCAGCGCACCGAGCTCGAGGAGAAATGGCGCGAGGAGGCCGCCCTTAACGTGGCGACCATCGACGAGGAACAGATTGCAGACGTCGTCTCTACGGCGACGGGCATCCCCGTCTCCAGTCTGACCGAGGCAGAAAGCGCCAAGCTTTTGCGCATGGAATCGGTGCTGCACGAGCGCATCGTTGGCCAAAACGAGGCTGTCGACGCCGTCTCCAAATCTATACGCCGCAGCCGTGCCGGCCTCAAAGACCCTAACCGCCCCATGGGCAGCTTCATCTTCTTAGGCCCCAGTGGCGTGGGCAAGACAGAGCTCTCCAAGGCGCTTGCGAGCTTCCTCTTTGACAGCCAAGACGCGATGATTTCTATCGATATGAGCGAGTACATGGAAAAGCACGCTGTGAGCCGCCTTATTGGCAGCCCCCCGGGATATGTGGGTCACGACGAGGGTGGCCAGCTCACCAAGGCCGTGCGCCAGCACCCGTACTCGGTCATCTTGTTTGATGAGATAGAGAAGGCCCATCCCGATGTCTTCAACATCTTGCTGCAGATTCTCGAAGAGGGCCGCTTGACGGATTCCCAGGGCCGCAAGGTGGACTTTCGCAACACGATCATCATCATGACGAGCAACGTCGGCGCGCGTGAGATTTCCAAGGACACCTCTTTAGGCTTTGGCGGCCTTAAGCAGGGGATGTCTGACAAGGACATCCGCAAGTCTGTCATGACCGAGCTCAAAAAGCTCTTCCGCCCGGAGTTCCTCAACCGCGTGGATGACACAATCGTCTTCAAGTCGCTTACTAGCACAGAGATCCGCCAGATTGCCGAGCTTATGATTAACGACCTGCGCAACCGTATGATTACGCGCGGCATGAGCATCAACCTCAGCGATGCTGCCTACGACTTCATCGCAAAGGAGGGCACCGACGTCACAAGCGGAGCGCGTCCGCTGCGCCGTGCTATCCAGCGCTTGGTAGAAGACCCGCTTGCCGAGGAGCTTTTGGCTGGCAACTTCAAGGAGGGCGACGTCGTCGACGTCGATTTTGTCGATGGCAAGCTCACCTTTGCCAAGGGCGAAGGAGAGGTACCCGCCCTGCCCGAGCCCAGTCTGGCTTTGGACGAGGGGTCAGCTCCGCGCTCTATAACGCCCAGTGCGCTGCCGGTTGGCGCAGGCCAAAGCGGAGACGCGGCTGCAGAGTAAGCCGCTGCAAGCTGCCGGATAAGCGGGGTCGCACATGCAGCGGCCCCGCTTCTTTGTTATCTCGCGCCTGTTACGGATATGTTTCGGCTACCTGCGGCGATGAGTGTTACCATCCTCTCCAATTACGAATCGGGAGAGGGACTGACAATGGGCGATGGCAACACAGCCGGCATTGAAGGCGATGTAGCGCAGCGACTCGACAGCCGCTTGAAGGATCTGCTTGGCGATGTAGGCCAGCCCAAGGGTAAAGTCAGCAAGAAGGCTTGTGCTGCGGCTGTGATTATGGCCGGCGGCAGCGGAGAGCGCTTTGGCAACCCCGGTGGCAAGCAGCTGTTCCGCCTGCTGGGAAAGCCGTCTTTGACCTGGGCCATCCAAGCCTTCGATGAGGTCGGCGACGTTGGCCAGATTGTTGTGGTCTGCCCCGATGAGCGCGCGGACGAGTATCGCCGTGAGGCCGTCGAGCCGTATAACTTTGTGACTCCCATCGTTTTTGCCTCTGCAGGAAGCATCCGCCAGGAATCCGCGATGAATGGCGTGAGCGCCGCAGACCCCAAGTGGGACATCATCGTCGTGCATGACGGCGCGCGCCCTCTGGTCACCGTGGATTTAATCGACCGCTCCATCTGCATGCTCAAAGGCGACCTAGACATCGACGGCGTGGTCGTGGGCCATCCGTCTATAGACACGCTCAAGGTCGTGGACCAGAAAAACATCGTGGGCACGCCCGATCGCAACATGTTCTGGGTGGCGCAAACGCCGCAGGCCTTCCGCTCGTCGCTTTTGCGACGCGCCTATACCACGGCCATGTACGAGGGCTTCGTGGGCACGGACGACTCCTCATTGGTCGAGCGCATGGGTGGCGTGGTGGATATGATCGACGGCCCGCGCGACAACTTCAAGATTACCGTCCCAGAAGATGTAGCCCCGGCCGTTGCTGCGCTGGCCGGCCGCATCGCCGTGCGCGAGGGGCTGTAAGCCATGCAGCGCATAGGGTTGGGTTACGACGTCCATGCCTTTGCCGCAGGTCGCAAGCTTATAATCGGCGGCGTCGACATCCCTTACAGCAAAGGGCTCGACGGTCACAGCGATGCCGACGTCTTGGTCCATGCCATCATGGACGCGCTGGTAGGTGCCATGCGCGCGGGAGATATCGGCAAACTTTTCCCTGATACAGACCCTGCCTACAAAGACGCTTGCAGCATCAAGCTGCTCGAGCACGTGGGCGATTTGGTGCGCAAGGAGGGCTGGCGCATCGTCGATATAGACAGCGTGCTCATGATTCAAGAGCCCAAGATGTCGCCTCATCGCGATCAAATGCGCCAAAACATCGCCCAAGCGCTGCAGATTCCCGTGGATAACATCGGCGTCAAGGCAACCACCACGGAGTGGCTCGGCTACGAGGGTCGCGGCGAGGGCGTGAGCGCCCAGGCCGTCGCGCTTCTGGAGCGCTAGCTCGCACAAATCCGCGCAAGGTCACGCAAGCCGCGCAAACCCGCGCAGCTCCATCTCCGCTAGACGCGAGCGCCGTCTCGCTTGCTGCTGTCGCACGCCGCTCGCTTTTTTGGCGCGTGTGCCGCGGCGTGGCAGCTGCCTGCGATAAGATGACGGGTACGTCTTTACCCTGCAAGGAGTTTTTATGCAGATATACAACACACAAACACGCCGCAAGGAAGAGCTCGTATGCCGCACGCCGGGCAAGGTGAGCATGTACGTCTGCGGCCCCACTGTGTACAACCGCATTCACATCGGCAATGCGCGCACGTTTATATCCTTCGACGTGATCCGCCGCTACCTAGAGTGGAGCGGGTATGAGGTCACCTTCGTGCAGAACGTGACCGATGTCGACGACAAGATCATCAAAAAGGCAAACGAGGAGGGCCGCCCTGCTTCTGAGGTGGCCGCCCAATACACGCAGGCGTTTATCGAGGACATGCACCGCGCCGGCGTCAAAGATCCCACGCATCGCCCCAAGGCAACCGAGGAAATCGACTCCATGATCGAGCTGATCTCTACGCTGATAGACGGCGGGCATGCCTACGAGGCGCAAGGTGATGTCTACTTTGCCGTACGCAGCTATCCCGATTACGGCAAGTTGTCCGGGCGCGACATCGACGAGGCTCAAGGCGGGCATCGCGAGCTGCGCGCCGACGGTCAAGGGCTCGAGGATCGCAAGCGCGACCCGCTCGATTTTGCCCTGTGGAAGGCCGCAAAGCCTGGTGAGCCCAGCTGGGAGAGCCCCTGGGGTGAGGGTCGCCCCGGTTGGCATATAGAGTGCTCGGCGATGAGTCACAAGTATCTGGGCCTGCCCTTTGATATTCACGGCGGCGGTGGCGACTTGGTGTTCCCTCATCATGAAAACGAGATGGCTCAGTCCGAGGCCGCATATGGCACGACCTTTGCCAATTACTGGATGCATACCGGCATGCTGCAGATTGCCAACGCCCAAACAGGCGAGGTCGAGAAGATGTCCAAGAGCCTCAATAACTTCCTGCTCTTGAGCGAGGCCCTCGACATCGTGCGCCCCGAGGCGCTGCGCATGCTCATGCTGCAGACGCACTACCGCAGCCCGCTCGTCTTTGGTGATGCGCGCTTGGCAGAGTCCGACGCTGCGCTCACTCGTATAGAGACCGCCGTGAAAAATGTCGATTGGCTCATCTCCACCGCGCAGGGCAGCGACGCTGCTGTGGATGCAGCTGCGCTTACAGCAGCGGTAGATGCGGCGCGTGCGGGCTTTATCGCTGCGATGGATGACGACTTCAACGCACCCGAGGCTTTGGGCTGTGTCTTCACTCTGGTGGGAGAGCTCAACAGCGCCCTTGCCGGCAAGACGCTTGCACAGGCAGATGTTGCCGTCGTCACTGCGGCGCGCGACACCGTGGTCGAGCTTATGGGTTGCTTTGGCATTGATGTCGCAGCAGAATCGCAAGACGACTCTGCGGCATACCCGGATGCCGTGCTGCAGTTGGCGGCAGATATCGCCGGCTATGCGGGCACGAGCAAGGCAGATGCTGTTCAGGCGCTGCTCGACGCACGCGCACAGGCGCGCAAGGATAAGAACTGGGCTGTGGCCGACGGCGTCCGCGACGGCTTGCAGGGCCTCGGCTTTACCATCGAGGACACCGCTCAGGGAGCGCGAGTGAGCTATGGCGTCTAGGAGGCCCAAGGCTAAAGGCGCGCCCAAGCAGCAGAGGGGGCAGCGCGATCAAAGCGTGCTAGGTGCAAAGCCCAAGACGAGGCAAGGTACCGCAGCGCGCTCGAGCCGCACAAGGCAGCAACACGCGCACGCAGGGCGCAGGCCGCAGATTAAGGCCGCAGAGGACGTCTCAATCCTCGAAGGGCGCCATGCCTTTGAGGAGGCGATGCAGGCCGGCGTTGCTATAGACGCGCTGTATCTGTCCGACACCTTAGGTATAGATGACCCCGTGGTTGAGCTCGCGCAGCAAGCTAAGAAAAACGGCGCCAAGCTCTTTACCGTCAACTCCGGTGACTTGGATGCGTACTCGTCCCACGGTGCCCATCAAGGCGTAATCGCTCAGCTCAAGCCCTATAGTTATGCGTCGCTCAAGGACCTAATCGATGCCGCCGCTGGCAAGGACAACGCGCTCATCATCGCAACCGATCACGTGACCGACGCCGGCAACTTTGGGGCTATCGCTCGCAGCGCCGAGGTCGTGGGCGCATGCGGGATGCTCATTCCCAACAAGCGCAACGCGCGCGTGAACACGGCTGCCTACAAGACAAGCGCCGGCGCCGTCATGCACCTGCCCATCGCCATGGAGGCAAACCTCGCCCGCAGCCTGGCCGCCTTGAAGGAGGAGGGCTTTTGGGTCGTAGGCGCCAGCGAGCATGCGCAAGACGTCATATGGGACGCTCCGATGTCGGGGCGTGTGTGCCTCGTCATGGGCAATGAGGCCGATGGCATCAGCCGTCTTGTGCTTGAGGAATGCGACCTTCTGGTCAAACTGCCGCAGGTGGGCAAGGTGGAGTCGCTTAACGTGGCACAGGCAACCTGCGCCATCGCCTACGAGTGGGCCCGCCAAAGCAGGCAGGCTTAAGAGGGCAGGGGAGAAGGTCATGCCCATGGACAGAAAAGCGGTCTTGCTTGTCGACGGCTACAACGTCATTCGTAATAACGAGCGCTACGCGGCCTTAGGGGTCGATTACGAATCCGACAGCGCGTGGAACAAGGCCCGCGAGGCGGTAATCAACGACGCTGCGCTCATGGCCAAAGGCACCTTCGAGCACTGCACGGTAGTCTTTGACGCGGCGGGCAACAAGAAATCTAAGGGCAAGCCCACGCGCGTGTGCGGCATTGATGTCGTGTTCTCTCCCGCAGGAGTGAGCGCAGACACCGTTATAGAGCGCTTGGCTCACGACGCGCGCGAGGCAGGCAGGGAGGTCGTTGTCGTATCGTCGGACTTCACCATACAGTCGACGGTCTTTGGCGGCGGAGTGACGCGCATGTCGGCGTCGGGCTTTTCTACTGCAAGCGATGATTTAGAAGACGAATGGCACGACAGCGCCTACAGGGCGGGAAATACTGCCAAAAACACCGTCGCCAGTCGCATCGATCCCAAAGTCGCACAAAGACTAAGCGCATTTGTCAGCGGAAAGGGCGACTTGTAGTGATACACTAGCGCGACGCTGAAAACGTGCCAGTGTAGCTCTAACGGTAGAGCAGCGCACTTGTAATGCGATGGTTGCGGGTTCGAATCCTGCCACTGGCACCAGCAGCGCTAGCCTCATGCGCGTTGCCCGATACGCGCACTTCTGCCTGCAAGGTCAGGCCAATCATTTTTAGAAATCACGGTTGACATGCAGTTTGCGAACATGTATTATTCTCGACCGCTGCGTAGGAAGTTTCGGAGATTTCCAGCTTTCAAGTTGGAAACTTTTCCAAAGAAATCCTCGCAGGAGGCAACTTGAAAGTGTTATAAAATAGGTTTCCGCTGTGTGTGAAATGGGCGTGTGCCCGAGTGGCTAAAGGGGACGGGCTGTAAACCCGTTGGCTATGCCTACCTTGGTTCGAATCCAAGCGCGCCCACCATTTCGCCTGTGTAGCTCAGGGGTAGAGCACTTCCTTGGTAAGGAAGAGGCCATCGGTTCAAATCCGATCACAGGCTCCATTGTTAGAACCTGGACCCTCAAAATGGGTCCTGTTTTATATCTGGCGGCGTAGCTCAGTTGGTTAGAGCGCACGGTTCATACCCGTGTTGTCATAGGTTCGAGTCCCATCGCCGCTACCAGATTTATCCGGCCGCCCCAAGTTGGGCGGCCGCAAGTATAATCCTAGCTATGCCGCTTCCGCTTCCGCGGGGGCGCGGAATGCGAAAGCAAATAAGGAGGAATGATGGCAAAGGAAAAGTTCGAGCGCACTAAGCCGCATGTCAACATTGGTACCATTGGTCACGTTGACCATGGCAAGACCACTTTGACCGCTGCAATCTCCAAGACCCTGTCCATGAACGACGGTTCTCACGGCACTGCAACCGCAGACTTCACCGCATTCGAGGACATCGACAAGGCACCGGAAGAGCGCGAGCGCGGCATTACTATCTCCATTGCTCACATCGAGTATCAGACCGACAAGCGTCACTACGCACACGTTGACTGCCCCGGCCATGCTGACTACGTCAAGAACATGATCACCGGCGCTGCTCAGATGGACGGCGCAATCCTGGTTATCGCTGCTACCGACGGCCCGATGGCTCAGACTCGTGAGCACATCCTGCTGGCCCGCCAGGTCGGCGTCCCCTACATCGTCGTCTTCCTGAACAAGTGCGACATGGTCGAGGACGAGGAGCTCATCGAGCTCGTCGAGATGGAGGTCACCGAGCTTCTCGAGTCCTACGGCTTCGAGGGCTGCCCCATCATCAAGGGCTCCGCTCTGAAGGCCCTCGAGGGCGACGCAGAGTGGCAGGAGAAGATCTGGGAGCTCATGGACACCGTCGACGAGTACATCCCCACTCCCGAGCGCGCCACCGACAAGCCCTTCCTGATGGCTATCGAGGACGTCTTCACCATCACCGGCCGCGGCACTGTTGCCACCGGTCGTGTTGAGCGCGGCACCATCCACATGAACGACGAGGTCGAGATCATCGGCATCCGCGAGACCCAGAAGACCGTCGTCACTGGCGTCGAGATGTTCCGCAAGATTCTGGATCAGGCCGAGGCCGGCGACAACGTCGGTATCCTCCTGCGCGGCACTAAGCGCGAGGACATCGAGCGTGGCCAGGTTCTCTGCCAGCCCGGCACCGTTACCCCTCACACCAAGTTTGAGGGTCAGGTCTACGTTCTGACCAAGGAAGAGGGCGGCCGTCACACTCCGTTCTTCACCAACTATCGTCCTCAGTTCTACTTCCGTACCACCGATATCACCGGTACCGTTATCCTGCCTGAGGGCGTCGAGATGGTTATGCCTGGCGACAACGTCACCATCACTGGTGAGCTGATCCATGCAATCGCTATGGAAGACGGCCTCAAGTTCGCTATCCGCGAGGGTGGCCGCACCGTCGGCTCCGGCCGAGTCACCAAGATCATCGAGTAAACAACTCGCTGATTGCTTAAGCGCAAACTCACAGTCCGACGGCGAAAGCCGTCGGACTTGTGTGCGCAAGTAGGAGGAAAACATGCGTACTTTGGTTACCCTTGCTTGCACCGAGTGCAAGCGTCGTAACTATACGACTAAGAAGAATAAGCAGAACAATCCTGAGCGCATCGAGCTCAAGAAGTACTGCCGCTGGTGTGGTCATCACACCCTGCACAAGGAAACCCGCTAAGATATAACACTTAGAGGTTGCTTGAACAGGCCAGTAGCTCCAATTGGTAGAGCGTCGGTCTCCAAAACCGAATGTTGCGGGTTCGAGTCCTGCCTGGCCTGCCAGTCCTTTCATGTCGAGCTAATTTAGCTCGACATTTGATATGACGGCTCAGCCGCCAAACGTACGAAATGGATGAACATGGCAAAGAAGAAAGACAACAAGAAGGCCCAAGAGAAGAAGGGCAAGAACGGCAAGGCCGCAAAGCCTAGCTTGATCACCCGTATCAAGGACTACTTCAAGGCTGTCAAGTCCGAGATGAAGCGCGTTGTGTGGCCAACTCGCAAAGAGTTGCTCAACGCAAGCGTCATCGTCGTCGGCGCTCTGATCTTCTTTGGCGTGTTTATCGCCATCATCGACAACATCATCCTCATCCCGCTTGAGGCCCTGGGCAACTTGGGCAAGTAGGAAGGGGTTAACAGATGGCAAAGAAATGGTATGTAATCCATACCTATTCCGGTTACGAGAACAAGGTCAAGAACAACATCGAGCACTTGGTAAAGCTCAAGGGGCTCGAGAAAATTATCTACGAGGTCCTAATCCCCACCGAGGAAGTAACAGAGCTCAAAGAGGGTGGCAAGCGCGTCACCACAGAGAAGAAAGTCTTCCCCGGCTATGTCTTGATCCGCATGGATCTTGAGAAGGACAAAAGCGTCTGGGGTGCTGTGCGCAACACGTCCGGTGTTACCGGTTTTGTGGGCAGCGAGGGCCAGCCTGTTCCTTTGACTCGCGAGGAGTTTGCAAAGATTACCAAGCGCGTCAACCCCAAAGAGACCGTCCACAAGACCACGACAGACCTCACCGAGGGCATGTCAATCAAGGTTGTCAGCGGTCCTTTGGCAGATTTCGACGGTACTGTGTCCGAGGTCAACGCAGAGGCCGGCAAGGTCAAAGTACTCGTCTCCATCTTTGGTCGCGAAACCCCGGTCGAGCTCAGCTTCGACCAAGTGGCCAAGATTTAAACTTGGAAGAACTCGCGCCTTGGTGCCTCCCATGTGGGGGAGGGCTTCTCGCCAAAGCGTGTTTTCTATAGATGAACTAAAGGCATGTCTGCGAGCTTGGGGCTTGCAGACGACAGAATAGGATTTGAAAATGGCAAAGGAAATCGAGGGCTTTATTAAGCTTCAGATCCCTGCTGGCCAGGCTAACCCGGCTCCCCCGGTTGGTCCTGCCCTGGGTGCTAAGGGTGTCAACATCATGCAGTTCTGCCAGGCGTTCAACGCTGCAACGCAGGACAAGATGGGCACCATCGTCCCCGTTGAGATTACCGTCTACGACGACAAGACATTCGACTTTGTCTGCAAGACTCCTCCCGCGGCCTTCCTGATCAAGAAGGCCCTGGGCATCGAGCACGCCGCTGGCAACTCCCTCACCGAGGTCGCCGGCACTCTGACCGACGCTCAACTGACGGAGATTGCTCAGACCAAGATGCCTGACCTCAACGCAAACGACATCGAGGCTGCAAAGAAGATCGTCGCTGGCACCGCTCGCTCCATGGGCGTCAAGATCGCCGAGTAAATAAGGTTTCTAGCGGGGTTTCCCGCATAAGATACGTGGAAGGGCTTGCCGCCCGCTATTACCACAGGAGGTAAGAAAATGGCTAAGCACGGCAAAAAGTACAACGAGGCACTCGCCAAGGTGACTGAGGAAGCCTACGCTCCTCTGGCCGCCGTCAAGCTGGCACAGGAGATTTCCTTTGCCAACTACGATGAGACCGTAGAGGCTCACTTCCGCCTGGGTATCGATACCCGCCAGGCAGATCAGCAGGTCCGCGGTTCTATCTCCCTGCCCAACGGCACTGGTAAGACCGTCCGCGTGGCAGTATTTGCCGAGGGCGAGAAGGCCAAGGAGGCTCAGGCTGCTGGCGCCGATATCGTCGGCTCCGATGACCTCGTTGCAGATATCCAGAAGGGCGAGATTAACTTTGATGCCGCAGTGGCTACCCCGGACATGATGTCCAAGGTCGGCCGCCTGGGCAAGATCCTCGGCCCCCGCAACCTGATGCCCAACCCCAAGCTGGGCACCGTCACCATGGATGTCACCAAGGCTATCAACGAGCTCAAGGGTGGCAAGGTTGAGTACCGCGCAGATCGCTACGGCATCTGCCACTGCATCATCGGCAAGAAGTCCTTTACCGCAGAGGCTCTCGCCCAGAACTACGGTGCTCTTTACGACGAGATTCTGCGCGTCAAGCCCTCCTCTGCTAAGGGCAAGTACGTCAAGTCCGTCTCCATCTCCACTACCATGGGCCCTGGCATCCCCGTCGACGATTCCGTCAAGCGCGGCTACACAGAGGCCTAAAGCTCAAAGCGTTTAACGCAAAGCTGTATCAAGAGCTCCGAGCAATGCGCTCGGGGCTCTTTTCGTCTGCGAGGAGGGCGCTGCTCGAAAGTTGGGGTTTGTGTACCAAAAGCTGTATGAATTCGCGCTTTTTGGTGACAACTGGTACCCTGTAGAGTGCTTTTTGAGGGATTAGTTGGGATTTGTATGGATTTGACACAAGAGAAAGCCGAGCTTCGCGCGCGTGTCATCGCGGCACGAAAGGCCATAGGGCCGCAAGAGCGCAAGCTTTACGAGGACGACATCGCAGAGCGCCTGTACCACCTGCCCGCCGTCCAGAACGCCCATGTGATAGGCGTATATAGCGCTATGGGCTCGGAGGCCTCTGTGAACGACCTGGTTAAGGCGCTCAGGCTCAATCCTCCTGGTCCCACCATCGCCTATCCCGTTTTGCACGAGGGCGGCTTTATGTCCTACTTCGCCGTCGAGCCGGGCATGAGCGCTGTCTTTGTCGACAACCCAGCACAGATTGTCGTGCCCACCTCTCTGCCCAAAGAGGGCATCGTTAGGGCCTCTACCATAGACATGCTCTTGGTTCCCGGCGTTGCGTTTGATGAGAACTGCCGCCGTTTGGGAATGGGCGGCGGGTGCTTTGACCGCTATATTCCGCAGCTCTCACAAAACTGCATCAAGGTTGGCGTCGCCTTTGACGAGCAGATTGTGGATTCCATTCCCACCGGTCCGCATGACAGGAAGGTCGATTACGTCGTCACTCCTAGTCGCATCATCGGCCGATAATCTGCTCAGCGCCTTTGCGTCGGGACAATTACGAAAGCCCTGCGGTGGCGCTTATGGAAATAAACTGTCGCTTGCAAGAACCTGCGCGAAACCTCCCACGTCAAAGCGGATGTTTCGCGTAACCTGTCCTACAGGCCTTTTTGGCTTTGACAACAAACAACTTGGATATGGAGAGCCATGTCACTTGTAGTCGCAAAATTCGGCGGAACGAGCGTAGCCACACCAGAGCGCGTTAAAAGCGTCGCCAAGCGCCTGGTCGAGCGCAAACGCAGCGGTGATAGTGTAGTCGCCGTCGTCTCTGCCATGGGCAAGACAACCGACGACCTTATCGCGTTGGCCAACCAGGTTAACGAGGCACCCCCGGCACGAGAGATGGATACCCTTCTTTCCACGGGTGAGCTTGTGTCCATGGCCATGATGGCGATGGCGATTAACGCCTTGGGCGAGGAGGCCATCAGTCTCTCTGGCCGTCAGGTGGGCTTGGTCACCAACGATGTTCACGGCAAGGCTAAGATTCGCGAGATTCATGCCAAACGTATCACCGAGGCGCTCGAGGAGGACAAGATCGTCATCGTGGCGGGCTTCCAGGGCATCGACGCCAACGGCGACGTGACGACGTTGGGCCGCGGCGGCTCCGATACCACGGCCGTGGCTATCGCGGCGGGCATCAAGGCTGATGTCTGCGAGATATACACCGATGTTGACGGTGTCTACAGCGCCGATCCGCGCGTTGCCCCCAAGGCTCAAAAGCTCGACGTCATCTCTTACGAAGAGATGCTCGAGATGGCGGCGGCCGGCGCGGGTGTGCTGCATAAGCGCTGCGTCGAGTTTGCGCGCAAGTACGGTGTGACCATCCACTGCCGCTCGTCGTTCAACCACGAGCCCGGCACCCTTGTTAAGGAGATCGATCCCAACATGGAAAAAGCACTTGTGAGCGGCATCGCCCATGACTCATCCGAGGCCAAGTACACCATCCGCGACGTGCCCGACACGCAGGGCATTGCCGCCACTGTCTTTGGCGCGCTGGCAGATGCCAACATATCGGTGGATATGATCATCCAGAACATATCCGAGGACGGCCACGCCGATATCTCCTTCACGAGTCCCAAGGCAGACACCGCCCGCACCAAGGAGGTGCTGGCCGACATCGTCAAAAAGACCGGCGCGGCTGAGTTTTTGGTGGCAGAAAACATCGTCAAGGTGTCCATCGTCGGCGCGGGCATGAAGGCGTCTCCGGGCGTTGCAGCCAAGATGTTCAGGACGCTTGCAGATGCCGGCATCAACCTGTCGCTCATCTCCACATCCGACATCCGCACCAGCGTCGTGATTGCCGGTGACAAGGGCCCCGAGGCCGTGCGTGCTCTGCACACCGCTTTTGGCTTGGACGGTGACGACATCTTTGAGGAGACACAGCTGTCGGCCGAGGAGCTGGCCGCCAAGATGGCCAAGGGCCGCTAGGGGCAGCGGCGCTGGGTGTCAGCCGGCGGGGCGGGGCTGTTGGGCCGCCGGGCTGTTGAGTCCAAGCGTACTGCCGCAGCCCTCTCAGTCTATGGATTGCTCTAGGAGCTCGACTACGCGCGTGATGGCGCCGTGGCCGAGCTCTTTGTATTGAACGACAAAGCGAGCCCAGCCGTCGTCTGCGGACGCCGTTGTGCGGTTGGCGATGAGATAGGCGCTCAGGGGCTTGATCAGGACTCCTTTGGCACGCAACGCGTTTGCAATCTGTGTGTCTGCGAGTGCGGATTGTACCTCGAGCACGAAGTGCAGGCCGGAATCCTTTTCTAGCACGTGCGTGCGTTTGGCGATGCTCGATGCCTCGAGTGCGGCTACGAACTCGTCACGTGTGCGACGGCACTGCTTGCGGTAGCGGCTGAGGTGCCTCTCGTAATTGCCAGACTCTATAAGGCGTGCCAAGGCCACTTGGTCGAGCGTGCTCACCGTGTTGCTTATAAAGCTCAGCCGCTCGTTGAAGCGTTCCATGAGAGAGGACGGCAGCACCATGAAGGCCACGCGCAATGAGGCGGCGAGGCTCTTTGTGAAGGTGCCGATGTAGACGACCTTGCTGTTGGTGTCGATGCTTTGCAGGGCGGGTATGGGTTTGCCTCCAAAGCGGAACTCCCAGTCGTAATCGTCTTCTATGATGTAGCGCTCGTTGCGGCGGGCGGCCCAGCCCAAGAGCTCGTAGCGCCGCGAGATGCTCATCACATGCCCCGTGGGAAATTGGTGCGATGGCATGACATGGGCGAGCTGCGCGCGCGTGCGCTCGAGCTGGAAGACGTTGGCGCCCTCTTTGTCGACGTCGATGGGGCAAGCGGTATGTCCTAAGGCGGTGTAGATGTCCCGCAGGCGCGGGTAGCCGGGGTTTTCCAGGGCGATGGGAGCGCTAGCGCCAAAGAGCAGCGACACATAGGTGTAGAGAGTCTGCGCTCCCGCGCCTATGACGATGCAGGACGGGTTGACCGCCATGCCGCGCGCTCGGTGCAGGTAGCTGGCGATGGCGTTTTGCAGGCGAGGGCTTCCCTGCGCGCCCAGCGCTGTGAAGAGCTCCTCTTGGGTTCATGTGTAAGCGATGCCCTTAGCGCTTTGCCCCACAGGTCTGCGGCGAGCTTAGGGCAACGCGTGCCTGATTGTGTGAGGTCGGCTACGAGCGAAGCCTCTGGCTCGTCAGGTGCCGCGCTGGCGGATTGGGCGCTGTGGTCCTGAGTGCTGCTGCGTTGCGGCTTCGCTGCCGCGGCTGTCATGGCGCCGGCTTGCAGGGTGCTTGCCCCTGCGGCGAGTTTGCAGACAAAGTAGCCTTGGCGCGGCTTGGCGTAGATGTAGCCCTCTGCCAAAA
>CAYQLX010000016.1:18025-22511 GCA_964418305.1 uncultured Coriobacteriaceae bacterium
GCCTTGCAGGATGTCGTTTTTGATGCAGCGGTAGAGATGCTCGTACAGGGGCAGGTCCCTGCGTTGGCTCATGTCATAGCTCAGCATAGTCGCCCCTTAAGGCCGGTGTGCGATTGCGTTGACGCAAGTGTCGCACTGGCATTGCCCGCTTGGCAAGAAAGAGAAGGCAAGATAGGACCAGCCAAAGGCAGAAGGCGCAGTGATGCCGACGAGCGCTTGCCGCAAGTAGTGGCGGCGCAGAGGGCCTTAATGCTCGTTTGCCGTATCATTGACGCCATGGAAATCGCAAACAATATAAGGCTCAGCCTCAAACAGGGCAGGGCAGTGGCACAAGACCTTGCGTCGGACAGATCGTCGGCGGCGCTTGCGCGCATCATGAAGGCCGATAAGGCGTATTTGCTGCGTCGTAGTGTGGACGCCCGCAAGCGCGATAAGGTCTGCTTCGTGGCAAGCGTAGGCGTGGGCGACGGCGCCGATGCCCCGCAAGCTGTGGTGCCCTTGGAGCAGCGCGAGCTGCCGCAACTGCGCTCCTGCACGCGCCCCGTTGTCGTGGGCATGGGCCCTGCGGGGATGTTTGCCGCCTTGGAACTTGCGCAGCGCGGCTTGCGGCCAATCGTCATAGAGCGCGGCGCGCCGGTAGAGCAGCGCGTGCAAGACGTGGCCGCTTATCGCAAGACGCGCAAGCTGGATGTGGGTAGCAATGTGCAGTTTGGCGAGGGCGGCGCCGGCACCTTTAGCGACGGCAAGCTCACCTGTTCTAAGAACTCGCCGTATACGGCGCAGGTGCTCGATACCTTTGTTGCCGCCGGGGCGGGCTTGGACATCCTGTGGCAAGCAAAGCCCCATATAGGCACCGATGTTTTGGCCGGCGTTGTGGCTAGAATCCGCAAGCGCATCATCGCCTGCGGGGGAGAGGTGCGCTTTTTCACCAAGCTCACGGGGCTTGCAGTGGATGGCGGCAAGATTTGCGGCGCTCAGGTGGAAGGGCCAAGCGGTGTCGAGCAAATAAGCTGCGACACCTTAATCTTGGCAATGGGTCATTCTGCGCGCGACAGCTTTGCGATGCTCAAAGACATGGGGATTGAGCTTACGCCAAAACCCTTTAGCTTGGGCGTGCGCATCGAGCACTTGCAGTCGCTTATCGATGCCGCCCAGTACGGCAGCGCAGCCGGACATCCCGCGCTTGGTGCTGCCGACTACAAGCTCAATGTTCACTTGCCCAACGGGCGCGGCGTTTATACGTTTTGTATGTGCCCCGGCGGCGAGGTTGTTGCCGCGTCGAGCGAGCAGGGCATGCTGTGCGTCAACGGCATGAGCGTGCAGGCGCGCGATGGACGCAATGCTAACGCGGCGCTGCTTGTGGGTGTGGCGCCAGAGGATTTTGTCAGTTACGAGAGCTGTGTGGGAGACCCGCTGAGCGGTATCGCGTTTCAACGCCATTGGGAGCGCGCGGCCTTTGAGCTGGGCGGCGGTGACTGGCATGCCCCGTCGCAGACGGTGGGAAGCTTCCTCAAACGCAAGAGCCGCAATCCTAAGGACGCGGTCGTCGAGCCTAGCTATGCCCTGGGCGTGCGCGAGGCAGACCTACGCGACTGCCTGCCGGGCTTTGTCTCGGAGTCTTTGGAGGAGGCATTGCCCCTGTTGGGCAGGAAGCTCAAGGGCTTTGACAGCAATGGCGCTGTGATGACGGGCGTTGAGGCGCGCAGCAGCTCGCCCGTGCGCATCGTGCGCGACCCGCAGACCCTCATGGCAACGCGCCTGGGCGGCCTGTACCCTTGCGGTGAGGGCGCGGGCTATGCAGGTGGCATTATGTCGGCCGCCATCGACGGCATCAAGGTGGCAGCTAAGGTGGCGGAGAATATGGGCTTGGCGTAACGAAGCCCACTAGGAATCCCTCTAGGCCTGTCATTCCGAGCGTAGCGGCCGCTAGGCTGCGTAGCCGAGGAATCTAGCTGCGGCTCAGTGCTGCTCGCGTGTAGATTTCTCGACTACGGCCCCTACCGGGGCCTTCGCTCGAAATGACAGATTTTAGGAGACGTCATTATCTTCCGCCCCACCATGCGGGACACGATAACGCCCGACCCCATAGCCCCAATGCCCGCTACGCGCGTCTGCTACTCGCCGATGGTCTTGAAGGCGTAGGCCGCTGATATCGCCGAGCAAGCGCAATCGGCAAACATCTTGAGGTATTCGCTGTCGTTGTCCTTAAGGCGTACGTAGACGGCGCGGCGCCCGCGGCTTGCCAGCGCGCTAAAGTCGCCCAAAGCCTGCGCGACCTCTACTCCGCCCAAAGTGAAGTCCTCGTTGGGAACCGATATGTCAAAGGCCTCGCGGCTGCTAACCACCAAGAACACGCCTGTGTCGGAGCCGCCTTTGTGCAGCTGGCCGGTGGAATGTAGGTAGCGAGGGCCAATCTCCAAACAAGAACAGGTTGCCAGGCGATCTGCCACGCGATGGCGGATGCGCTCGAGCGTCTCACGCCTGCCCACGCCCCTAAAGGGTAAGAAGGCGTTGAACGAGAAGTAATCGCCATCTTTGAGCGAGTAAAACAGCGTGCGTAGCGCGCGCGATATGTCCACTTTGTCGGTGCGGCGCATGCGGTCGAGCAAAGCGCTGCTTACGTAGACGCTCTCTGCGAACTGCCCGTTCTCAATCGGATACTCCACATAGGCAGGGCGCCCCTGCGGGTCAAGCGGCACCTCGAAATCCCCCGAGTCCTTGTAGAGAATCTTCTTGACGGCAATTTTGGTGCTCTCTACGTCTGGCTGGTCAAAGGGGTCGAGCTGCATGAGCCAACCCAAAAACGCCACGGCGTACTCCCATATCAGGAAGTGCTCGGCGATGTCCGAGCTTTTGAGAATGTCCAGGCGCATGGCCGGGATGCTGGGATGCAGGCAGGTGCGCGAATGCTCGTAAGAGCGGTCGTTGCCGGTGTTGCACATGATGACGCAGCGGTCTTTGTGCGGTTGGCTCAAGACGCCCGCGTCGACCTCGACGTTGGGCAGTATGCCCTGGCCGTGCTTGCCCAAGCTCTCGGCCACGAGCTGCTCTATCCACAGCCCAAAGACTTGGCTGTGCGGCGGCATGAGCAGTGAGAACTTGTCGCGGCCCTCCTTGTAGTTTTGGTACAGGAACGCCGCAAGTTGCACGGCGGGGTTATCGGGGGAGTCGCTGGCGCACAGGCGCTCAATCTTGGCGGCGTCTTTGAGCACTTGCTCGACGTTGATTCCGACGCAGGCCATGGGCAACAGGCCAAAAACGCTCAGGGCACTGTAGCGGCCGCCAACATTGGGCTCGCCGTGGATGACGACGCGCCAGCCGTGCTCGCGAGCGATGGATTCCAGTTGGCTGCCCGGGTCTGTGATGGCAATAAAGCGACGCCCGGCGTGCTCTTCTCCTAGATGCGCGCAGACGTACTTCCAGGCTACATGGGACAAGACAGTGGGCTCGAGCGTGGAGCCGCTTTTGCTCGACACGATGTAGAGCGTGCGCGCAGGGTCCGAGCTGCCCAGGATGTGGTTGACGTACACGGGGCTCATGGAGTCCATGGTCTTGAAGGGAATCTCGTCGGTGACCTCGAGCGAGTGCAGTTTGGTGATGGTTTGAGGTGCTTGGGTCGAGCCGCCTTGGCCTATGAGGACCACGGCATCGAGACCTTCGCAGCGCGCCTGCTGGGCGATGACGGCAATCTGGGAAGGATCGGTGGGGGGCTGGGAGGCAAGCGTCGCCCAGCCCATGCGGTCCTTGGCGGTCTCGTACGCTTCTTTGGAGAAGTCATAGACGCTTGCGTCTTGGGCGCCCACGCGCGAGGGGATCTTGTTATCGATGAGAGTTGCTGCGATTTTGCTCGAGCCGAGCTCGTCGCTGTTGATGATAGACATAAGTCACATTCCAGATCTAATCGGGTTCACTATGACATACGCAAACTGGAAGATTATACCCGCGCATCTTTAGGCAAGGCAAAAGCGCACGGCTAAAGGGCGCTTGACGGTGCAAAAAGCATCGTGTGCTCACATCGCGACCACAAAATTGGCAAAAACAGACTATTTGATTTATGCAAATACTTTGGTAATATGTTGAGTCTATCTGTAGCTTAAATGGAAAAGGCATTATGGACGAAGAAATCATCGAACAGGTTCAGACTGTCGGCTCTATCCACGAGACTTTGGCGGGTTATACGGGCAAGAGGCTTCGTGTCCGCGCCAACATGGGCCGCTCCAAGATCATCGAGCGCGAAGGCGTTCTGACTCAGGCACATCCCTCGCTCTTCATCGTAGAGACCGTAGAGCGCCGCGGCCGCAAGGCTCGCCAGTCCTACCAGTACGTGGATGTTCTCACCGGCATGGTAGAGCTCACGGATCTGGAGACAGAGCAGCCTCTCTTCCCAGAGATTAAAGAAGAGAACGCTTAAGTCTGCATCTAAGCACCAAGCAAGCAAGAGGGCACCCTACGGGGTGCCCTCGCTTTTTGTATGCAGCGGAGTGAG
>CAYQLX010000017.1:0-22316 GCA_964418305.1 uncultured Coriobacteriaceae bacterium
CCAACGAGAAGTATCTAAAATAATAGAACAACTGTTCGACTATCTATTCCCACTCGATCGTTGCCGGCGGCTTAGACGTAATGTCGTAGCAGACGCGGTTGGCGCCGGGGACCTCGGCTACGATGCGGCTTGAAATTTTGCCCAACACATCGTAGGGCAGCTTGGCCCAGTCGGCCGTCATGGCATCACTGCTCTCCACGGCACGCAGGATAATGGGGCGCTGATACGTGCGCTCATCGCCCATGACGCCCACGCTCTTGATATCCGGCAACACAGCAAAGTACTGCCAGCAGCTATGCTCGCTGTTACGCTCGCCCGTCTCTTGGTACAGGCGCTCGTTATAAGCATCCAGCTCTTCACGCACGATGGCATCGGCGTTCTTGAGGATCTCTAGCTTCTCGGGGCTCACGGCGCCGATGATGCGGATGCCCAACCCGGGACCAGGAAACGGCTGACGATGCACGATGTGATCAGGCAGACCCAGCGCCGTGCCTAGCGCGCGGACCTCATCCTTGAAGAAGTGGTCCAGAGGCTCGATAAGATCAAAGTGCACGCCCTCAGGGAACGGAATCAGATTGTGGTGACTCTTAATCGTGCTTGCCTTACCGCCGGTCTTGCGCGCGCCGCTCTCGATAATATCCGGGTAGATGGTGCCCTGCGCCATGAACTGCACGGGTCTGCCATCCTCGGCGATATCCTGTGCCACGGCAAAGAACTCGTTCCAGAACTGCGTGCCGATAATCTTGCGCTTCTGCTCTGGATCGGTCACACCATCGAGCAGCTTGGCATAGCGCTCCTCTGCATGCACATGCACGAAGTCCACATCAAACTGCTTGGTAAAGACCTCCTCCACCTCTTCCGGCTCGTTCTTACGTAGCAAGCCATGGTTGACAAAAACGCAGGTTAATTGCTTGCCGATTGCCTTAGAGCACAACGCCGCCACAACAGAAGAATCCACACCGCCGGAAAGACCCAAGATCACACGGTTGTCGCCCACTTGCTCTTGGATAGCGGCAACAGAGTCCTCGATGATGGAATCCATGTTCCAATCGGCGTCGAGCTTGGCAATCTTGAACAAGAAGTTCTCGAGCATGTTCTTACCGCAGAGGGAATGCTTTACCTCTGGGTGGAACTGAGTGGTGTAGATATTGCGCTCGGCGCACTCCATAGCAGCAACAGGGCACACATCAGTGCTGGCCGTTACCTTGAAGCCATCCGGCACCTCGCTCACAGCATCGCGATGGCTCATCCACACCTGTTGCTCTTGCGGGGTCCCATCCAGCAGCCGGGACTCCCCTGCCCTCTTGAGCGTAGCCTTGCCGTACTCGCCGACCTCGCTGTGGGCAACGTTGCCGCCCAGCGTTACTGCCGTAATCTGATGTCCGTAGCAAAAACCAAGAATCGGCAGCCCCAAGTCATAGATACCGGGATCGACCTTAGGAGCGTCATCAGCATAAACACTGGCAGGACCGCCGGAGAGAATCAGGGCATCGGCACCAGCAGCTTTGATCTCCTCAACGGTGGAGTCGCAGGGCACTATCTCTGAGTAAACGCCCAGATCACGCACGCGACGCGCGATGAGTTGGCCGTACTGCGCACCAAAATCCAGAACGAGAACCTTTGACATAGCAGCACTCCCCTATTTAGAAACATTGAACTTGAAATGCATGACATCGCCATCCTGCACGACATACTCCTTGCCCTCTTGGCGCAAGCGGCCGTGCTCGCGACAACCGGCCTCGCCCTTGTAGGCAACATAATCGTCGTACGATGCGGTCTCTGCCTTGATGAAGCCACGCTCGAAATCAGTGTGGATCACGCCTGCGGCCTGCGGAGCCTTGGCGCCCACCTTGACGGTCCAAGCCTTGACCTCCATCTCACCTGCAGTAAAGAAGCTCTGCAGCCCCAGCAGCTTGTAAGCTGCCTTGGCTAGGCGGCTCAAACCAGATTCCTCCAGTCCAAGCTCCTCCAAAAACATCGCAGCGTCCTCATCGTCGAGCTCTGCAATCTCGCTTTCGACCTTGGCACAAAGCGGCAGCGGCTTGATGCCGCCAATCTCAGGCAGATCGGCCGTGACCTGACCTTCATCGACATTAGCGATAACCATAACAGGCTTCATGGTCATGAGATGCAAGTCACGCAGATGTTCGCGCTCGTCATCGGTCATCTCCATAGTGCGCGCAGGCTCGCCGTCGTTCATCCATTCACTCACGCGCTTGACGGTCTCGAGCTTGGCAGCGAGCTCCTTTTCGCGCTTAGCCTCTTTCTCAAGACGCGGGATGGCCTTTTCAACCGTGGCAATGTCGGCCAGCACGAGCTCTGTGCGGATAGTCTCAAAGTCACTCACAGGATCCGTGCAGCATTCACTGCGGACGATATCCGGATCCTCGAAGTAACGCACGACCTCGCAGATGGCATCGCATTCGCGGATGTTAGCCAAAAACTGGTTGCCCAAACCCTCACCCTTGCTCGCGCCTGCGACCAAACCTGCAATGTCAACAAACTCGACCGTCGCGGGAACGATGCGGCCTGGGTGCACGATATCGGCCAGCACCTGCAGGCGCTCGTCGGGCACAGGGACTATGCCTTGGTTTGGCTCGATGGTGGCAAACGGATAGTTTGCTGCCAGGATGTTTTGCTTAGTGAGAGAGTTGAACAGCGTCGACTTGCCCACGTTGGGCAGGCCCACGATGCCGATGGAAAGTGCCATTAAACGATGCTCCTTGTCATGTGATTTTGCGTCTAAATATGATAGCGCGCCTGCAAGTGCAAGCGCGCTTGAGTCTTACTTGACTTGGGCAACGTAGTCGTCGTCCAAGCTAGTGGAAAACTCCACCGCCACCCCATCAAGGGTCTTTGAGCGCTTGTTGACGTTTTTGACGACGTTTTTTCCTTCGTTGCCGCCTAGGGCGATAGGCTGGTAGTTGTTGACCTTAGTAGAGGTGGACAGCCTGCAGGGGATGATTTGCGCAGATGATGCGGTGGTATCCGTCACAAGCTCGCCGTTCTCAAAGGTAAAGGTCTGCTGATAAATCATGGTCTGGTAATCCATCGGATCGTCGTTGCCGCCAAAGACGAAGTTGCCCAGGCTATAGACGATGTTGGCGTCCTTGTACTTCTCTACGCCTTGCAAGACATGAGGATGACCACCCAAAACAAGGTCGCAGCCAGCGTCAACCGCCGCATGAGCGAGCTTGACCTGGTCGCTTTCCACATCGTAGGAACCCTCAACGCCCCAGTGGAACACGCCCACAATCAAGTCGCACTTCTCTTTCTTGAGAGCCTTGGCGGATTGCTTCATCGTGTCTGTCGCCGTGTCATAGCCAGCCGTCGCGTTGAGACCCATGAACCCGACCTTAATCCCGTTAACCTCCTTGGTGTAGGTGAGATCGGCACAGAAGTACCCAATCTTGACCTTATCCAACGATGCCTTCGTGTTTGCGTATCCGTCAGATCCATAGTCGAAGGAATGGTTGTTAGCCAAATTGCAGACCTCTACAGAGCCTTTGCTCAAAATCTTTGCATACGAGCTTGGGCCCTTGAAGTTGAAGCTGTTAGAACCCTTGTCCTGAGCCTCGCCGTCGTCAGTAAGGGCACCTTCCAAGTTGGCGACAGTAATATCGTCGTCTTCAAGGTAGCTCGCAACACGCTTGAAGAAGTACGCGGCGTTATTAGTGTTGTAAATCTTGGTGAAGTTAGTGTCCTCCGGCAAGTCTATATCGGTACCCAAAGTGCAATCGCCTACGGCGCTGATGGTAACCGTCCCGCTCACGCCTGTCTCATCTGTCTCTTGCTGGTCTTGAGATTGAGCATCCTGCGTGCTCGCATCTTGTTGCTGCTCTAGCTCCTGCTGTTGCGCGCTGTCATCTGCGCCAAAGATACCGCCGCAGGCAAACTGGCGCACGCATAGCACCACGACTATCACCAAGAGCAACGCCAAGACGACCTTGGGCCAACGCGGAGACGGCGGCTTTCCGTAGATCATCGTGTTTCGCAAACCGTAGCTGCGCGATCCGTACAAGCCGCGCGCATCGCCACCATACAGGCCCGGAATGCCCTTTTGACGTCTGTAAGACATGAGGCTCCCCTTTTGCGGGTTTTAGCTTTCAGATTAGTAAATTCTACCACCACTACCACGGCAAAGACCGTGCACAGACACACTGCGTCTAAACGCAAAAAAGACCCGGGCACGCGTAATGCGGCTCGGGTCTTTGCTCAAACGATGTGCGCCCTGGAGGGCAGCTACGTTATTAGTTGTCGCGGTTGCGGCGGCGGGGCTTGCGGTCACCGTTACCGTTGCGGTGGTCACGACGCTCGCGTCCACCATTGTCACGCTTGGGGTCGTAGGAACCCTCGGGAGCATCGGGCTTGTCCAGGCGATCCAAGGAAATCTTGCCCGTCTTCTCGTCGACCTCGATGACCTTGACCTTGACGACGTCGCCCTCAGACAAAACGTCCTCAACGCAGCCCACGCGGCCATTGGCAACGCGCGAGATGTGCAGCAAACCGTCCTGCTTGGGCGTGAGCTTAACAAAGGCACCAAAGGACTGAATGTTGACGACGGTACCCTCGTACTCCTCGCCCACCTCGGGGACCTTGACGATCTCCTCGATCATCTTCTGGGCAGCCTCTCCACCGGTATCGACCGAGGCGATGAGCACAGTACCGTCTTCTTGGATATCGATGGAAGCGCCGGTCTCGGACTGGATGGAGCGGATCGTCTCGCCGCCCTTGCCGATGACGTCGCGGATCTTATCCACGGGGATGTGGACGGTGATGATGCGCGGAGCGTACTCGGACAGCTCCTCGCGCGGAGCGGAAATCTCTGCGAGCATGGCGTCCAGAATCTCTGCACGGCCCTTCTTGGCCTGCGCAAGTGCCTTGCCCAAAATCTCTGTAGACAGGCCCTTGGCCTTGTTGTCCATCTGCAAAGCGGTGATGCCCTGCGAGGTACCGCAGACCTTGAAGTCCATGTCGCCCAAAAAGTCCTCGAGGCCTTGGATGTCGGTGAGGATGACGGTATCGTCGCCCTCCTTGATAAGACCCATAGCAACACCGGAGACAGGGCGCTTGATGGGCACGCCGGCGTCCATCAAAGCCAAAGTAGAGCCGCAGGTAGACGCCATGGAGGAGGAGCCGTTAGACTCCATAACCTCACTGACGATGCGGATGGTATAGGGGAACTCTTCCTCGGAGGGAATCATCGGCTCGAGCGCGCGGCTAGCAAGCGCGCCATGGCCAAGCTCGCGGCGCTTGGGAGCGCCCATACGGCCGACCTCGCCCGTGCAGTACGGCGGGAAGTTGTACTGATGGATGTAACGCTTACCCTCGGCAGGATCAATGGTGTCCAAGCGCTGCCACTCGTTGAGCATGCCCAGAGTAAGCACGCTTAAGACCTGCGTCTGACCGCGCTGGAACAGGCCGGAGCCATGTGCACGCTTGAGATAATGAGGCTTGATGTACAGCGGGCGCACTTCATCGACAGCACGGCCGTCGACACGCTCACCGGTGGTGAGAACCATGGTGCGCATGGCCTTCTTCTCGAGAGCCTTGCAAGCAGCTGCAATCTCACGGCTGTATGCCGCGCGCTGCTCGTCGGTGAAGGACTCCTTGATTTGAGCCTTAAGCTCTTCGACCTTGGCCAGGCGCGACTGCTTATCGGCATCCTTCAAAGCGGCGTACATCTGGTCGTAGTAAGTGGCCACCTGGTCGATGACCTCAGGAACAGGCTGATCGAGCTCGTAGGTCTTGGGAGTGATGTCGCACATGTCCAAGAACTTCTGCTGCTCGTCGCAGAACTCGCCAATCACCTTCTGAGCGTACTCCAGAGCATGAAGCATGTCCTCCTCGGTTACCTCGTCGCCGCCGGCCTCGACCATGGAGATATAGTCCTTAGTGCCGGCCACGATGAGGTTGAGGTCGGAGTTGGCCTCCTCCTCGAAGGTGGGGTTGACGATGTACTCGCCGGACTCGATGTCGCGGGCCACGCGCACGCCGGCGCAGGGGCCGTCAAATGGCGTGCCGCCCACCATCAGTGCAGCGGATGCGGCCATGATGGAGATGACATCGGGCTGGTTGACCTGGTCGCAGCACAGTGTGGTGATGACGATATGCACATCGTTGCGAAAGCCGTCAGCAAAGCCGGGGCGGATGGGACGGTCCACCATGCGAGCAGTGAGCGTGCCCTTGTCGCTGGGACGAGCCTCACGCTTGAGGTAGCCGCCAGGGATGCGGCCCACGGCGTACATCTTCTCGATGAAGTCTACGGTAAGCGGGAAGAAGTCTAGGTCACGCTTCTCTTTGGACACCACTGCGGTGCAAAGAAGCTGTGTGTCGCCCTGTTTGACGACGACGGCACCCGTAGCCTGCTTTGCAAGCTCGCCGGTCTCCAAGACATAATGCTTGCCATATAAGTCGAACTCGTGTGTTACTTTTGCCATTCTTCTTTTCTCTTCTCTACTCCTGCAACGCCCCGTGCGCTGCAGTGCACTTCTCCTGCAAGGAAGGCGCCTTGCAGGTCTACCCCGCACCCTTTCTTTAAGGCTTTAGGGCTCATATAGACAAAAAGGCGACACGTCGTCGCCTTTTTGCTTTCAAAGGATACCCTAGCTGTTAAGGCTAGATGTTGTCGCGGATGCCGAGCTTAGCGATGAGCGCGCGATACTCGTTGATGTCGCCCTTCTTGATGTAGGCGAGCAGACGACGGCGCTTACCGACGAGCTTGAGCAGGCCGCGGCGGGTGTGATGGTCCTTCTTGTGGACCTTCACGTGCTCGGTGAGCTCTTTGATGCGATAGGTGAGGATGGCGACCTGGACAGCGGCAGAGCCGGAGTCCTTTTCGTTCTTGCCGTACTCGGCGATGAGCTGAGCCTTAGCCTCTTTGGAGATAGTCATTGCGACAACCCTTCTTGTAGCGATGCTGCGTTATGGCATCTTGTCCTATAAGCCCGAAGCCGGGTGAGCGTCCAAGGGTAGTTGGCAAACACTAGGCAGCGGGTAAACACGCAAATCGATATGATACATGCTCACGCAGCGTGAGGCAAGCTCTTTAGCAAGAAAGGCGCCGCAGCTGCGAGCTTGCGGCGCCACTTCATCAGACAAAAGGTTGGGGCTATTTGATATGGCCCAAAAAATCGCGCGTGCGCTCGGACTTTGGATGGTCAAACACCTCTTCAGGCGTGCCCTCTTCCACGACAACGCCGCCCTCCATGAAGATGACGCGATCGGCAACCTCGCGCGCAAAGCCCATCTCATGGGTAACGACCACCATGGTCATCCCGTTTTGAGCAAGCGAGCGCATGACGTCGAGCACGCCACGTACGAGCTCGGGGTCAAGAGCGCTTGTGGCCTCATCAAAGAGCATGACATGCGGCTCCATAGCCAGTGCGCGGGCGATAGCTACGCGCTGCTGCTGACCGCCAGATAGCTGACTGGGAAGGTAGTCCGCACGCTCCTTGAGCCCGACTTGCGCCAAGCGCTCCAACGCGATTTTCTCTGCCTCTTCCTTTGAGCGTTTAAGTACCTTGCGCTGGGCGAGCATAACGTTCTTCTTTGCAGTAAGGTGCGGGAAAAGATTGAAGGACTGAAACACCATGCCCACATGCTCGCGCAGTTTGTTGATATCGGTCTTAGGGTCTGTGATCTCTTTGCCCTCGATAAAGATATGCCCGCCTGTAGGGGTCTCGAGCAGGTTGATGCACCTAAGCATCGTCGACTTGCCAGAACCAGAAGGCCCCAAGACAACGACGACCTCACCCTTCTTGATGTCGATGTTCACATCGCGCAGGACCTTGTTGTCGCCAAAGGACTTCTCAAGGTGCTGGATGCTCACCATGGTCTCTTTTGTCATGTTAGTCATCAGCGGCCTCCCTCACGCGAAGCTGTACTCTGCATCTGCGTTTGCGCAGCGCTCACTACCGGGCCGCCCGCACTTGCTGCAGCGTCCTGCAATGCAAGCTCGCCTGCGTCTTCGGTCTTTGCGAAGCGCTTTTTGCCCTTCTTGGAAGAAGGCGCACCTGTGTGGCTCATATCGAGCTTGTATTCAAGCAGGCCAACGACCTTTGCCAGCGGGATGGTGATCACCAAGTAGAAGAAGGCGGCGACGATATAAGGCGTAATCGATCCGGTGGATGCCACGATGCTCTTGGCGTACATGACAATCTCCAAGATGCCCACAGCAGCAAGCATTGAGGTGTCCTTATAGAGCAAGATAAACTCGTTGGTCATCGTGGGAATCACGCGGCGGATGGTCTGCGGAATGATGACGCTAAACATAGTCTGCGCTGCGTTCATACCAAGGGATCTCGAGGCTTCGAACTGCCCCTTATTGATGGACTGGATTCCCGCGCGGAAAATCTCGCATTGGTAAGCTGCAGAGTTAAACGCGAGCACAGCCACGCCCAAGGGAATCTCGGGCAGCTGGCCAAAGGCAAGCGGCAAGCCAAAGAACGCGATGTAGATTTGCAAGAAAACGGGCGTGCCACGAACGACATTGACGTAGATGTTTGCTAGGCCTTTGAGGATGCGAATACGCGACATGCGCATAAAGGCCAAAATCAAACCAAAGGGTATGGCCAGCGGGAAGGCGATCAAAACGATAAGCAGCGCCATTCCAAAGCCAGCAACAACCTGCGGGAAGCTCGTCACCAAAATAGTGGGGTCAAAGAACAGGTGCAAAAACTTGTTGGAGTTCCACTGCTGCACCCATGCCTGCTCGGAAAGGTAAATCGACAGCTGCTCGCTCATGGTGACACCGGAAACAGCAACACTGGGAATGTCGTCCAGTGCTTGCTTGGTGCCATCGGACAAAGTCACGCTACCCGTGAATGCCTCTTCCCCACCTTTAGCAGGGAACTTGACCTCATAGACCTCGATGCGCAGGTAAGACCCAGCATCTAGAGGCTCGGCTAGGGTTGCCACCACGGTATTGCCATTTTGAGAAAACGTCACCGCGGGGTTGGAGCGATCCATCAAATCGGCACCAGAAAGAACAGTGAGTTTGGCATCGTCGGTGGAGAAAGTCGCTCCTTCAGGGAACGTGAGTTCAACAGTGGCGACGCTTTCATCCTTGGCGGCTTGCCCCTCCCAGGTTATGCGCGTCTCTGTTGCGCCAAGAACCTCGTTTGTTGTGTCAGAGTTAGTGCGCGCGGTGCATTTCTCCGTCGAGAAGGCAAAGGCACTTTGACAGCACCCAAAGAAAAGAGCGAGCGCCGTGATAAGAGCGCAGAAAAACGCAGAAAACACCAGCGGCGCATGTTTGTCTATGTGAAAAAGCTGCATATTGTTCCTTATCTATGCAAATAAACGAGCTCCCCCACTTTAGCAGGTGAGGGAGCTCGGGTGCCGTTGGGCTAGAGCTACAACGGACTATTAGCCGAGATAATCGGCCTCCATGGTCTCAATCTCGCCGTTAGACTTCATTTCATCGAGAGCGGCGTTGATGGCACTCGTGAGATCAGGGTTGTCCTTGGAGACGGCGATGGCGTACTCCTCACCAGTGGCGATGGACTTGATGATCTGAGCATCCGTGTAGGAGGTGAGCATCTTTTCCACGACAGCCTTGTTGGTCATAACGGCATCGGCCTTGCCAGCCTGCATCGCAGCAAAGGCATCGGTGGAGTTACCAAAGCCCTTGACGGTAGCCTTGGGGTAGTTCTCCTTGGCGTAATCCTCGCCAGTCGTACCGGTCTGAACAGCGATGACAACGCCAGCCTTGTTGAGGTCATCCTCGCTTTGAATCTTGCTGTCCTTCATAGCGCAGATGGACTGGTCATCGGTGTAATAGGAATCGGTAAAGTCAACCTGCTTTTCGCGCTCGGGGTCTACGGAGAAGCCAGAGATACCCACATCGACCTGGCCGCCGCTCACAATTGCGGGGATGATGCCATCAAACTGGATGGTGGTGAACTCTGCCTCGAGACCAAGCTTTTCTGCCACGGCCTTGCCCAGGGCAATATCAAAGCCGACGTACTCGCCGTCTTCAAGGTTCTCGAAGGGCGGGTAGTCAGGAGAGGTGCCGATGGTGAGCTTGCCGTCGGTGACGAGCGTGTAGCTTGCCTCAGTTGCGCTTTCCTGGCTGTCCGACTCTTCAGAAGAGCTGGAGCCGCAGCCCGCAACTGCCAAGCAGCCGGCAATGAGCGCGACGCCGCAGGCACCTGCAACAAGGTACTTTGCTAGTTTTTTCATGTCAGTCCTCCTAAGTCCCTTTGCGCAGGCGGTTACCTGCGTGTATTCGCTAGATTCTAGCGCAGTTACACGGCTATGCGGCGGCTGTTTGCAAAGCAAAACAGCGAGTTATCAGGCAAGCGAGCCGGCATCGTCCATGAGCTGCATGCGCGCAAACACCGCTGATTTAAGCTTGAGGCCTAAGTGCTCTGCTGCCCAGCGATCAGCAAAGTTGAGCAATTGCAGCACGGGAGCACCTTCAAGGACCTCCAACTGCGCGAAGGTAGATCCCAAAAGCAAATCAATCCAGGACACGAGCGCCATAGGGATATCCGATGCGGCGCTGCCTACACTACAGGCATGGCAGATTACACCGCCCAACTCGTAGGAAAAACCGGCAAAGCCGTCTACACTGCTTGCGCACAAGGCGCACTCGTGAAGCGCCGGGCGCACACCCATGAGAGCCATGGCCTTGAGCATGAAGGCGATGGCCACGAGGTAGGCACTGCGTGCAGGCAAGGCACAGATATGCTCGCATGCAGCGCAAAGCATAGTGAAGGTCCTCTCCCCCACCTCGCCGTCTGCAACAACCTTAGAGACGAGCTCTGCCATGAGACTGCAAGCTGCAGACCGGTCAAGATCGGTTCTGCATGCAGCGTTTGAGGTCACGCAGCGCACCTCGGTCACGTTGTCGAGGTTCTTGCCGGGATAAAGCTGCAAATCGACCACGCTAAAGGGTTCCAATCGCGCCCCAAAACGTTTATTGCCCGGTTTGCGCGCGCCCTTGGCCACGCCTTTTACCTGGCGGCCGTCTTGCGAGAGCATGGTGAGGATAAGGTCTGACTCACCCAGCTTGGTCTTTTTTAAGACTATGCAGCGACAACTATACGAGGCTCCCATTGCGCGTACGCGCCCTTACAGCTCTGCCGAGTCACCGTAGCCGAACTTACGAATCTGGTTCGCATCGCGGCGCCAGTTCTTCTTGACCTTGACGGTAAGGTCCAGATGCACCTTACAGGCCAAGAGACGCTCGAGATCGTATCTGGCCTGGGTTCCCATCTTTTTAATGAGAGCCCCCTTCTTGCCGATGATGATGCCCTTCTGGCTGTCGCGCTCGCAGTAGATGACCGCCCAGATGCGCGTGAACCCGGTCTTTTTATCTACGTCAATCTGCTCTACCTGCACGCCGATGCTATGAGGAACCTCGTCGCGTGTATTGAGCAAAATTTTCTCGCGGATGAACTCGGCAATGATGACCTCGATGGGTTGGTCAACGCCCGTTCCCTCGGGAAACCAGCGCGGCCCGTTTGGCAAGAAACCTTTGACACTTTGGATGAAGCCGTCGACGTTAAAGCCCTCCTTAGCAGAGAGCACCACCACGTCATCCCAATCGGCCAAGGCGCCGGCGAGCTCAACCTGCTTATCCGCCGCGCCGTCATGCCCTAGGTCTGCCTTGGATATAACGAGAATCTTCTTAGACTTGAGTTCCTTGAGCTGTGCGGCAACCCACTCGTCGCCCTTGCCCACGGGTTTGGAACAATCGACGAGCATGGCGATAACGTCAACGTCCTCGAGAGCCTTAAGTGCGCTAGTGTTGAGCTCCTCGCTCAAGGCGTCGTAGGGTTTGTGAAGGCCCGGTGTGTCGACGATGACCATCTGCATGTCCGGCTCGTCGTATATAGCGCGAAAGCGATGCCTTGTGGTCTGCGGGACGTTCGTTGCAATAGCCAGCTTCTCGCCCATGATGGCGTTAAGCAAAGTCGATTTGCCAGCGTTGGGGCGCCCGATAAGGGTCACGAAGCCGCTTTTGAAGGTCTTTGGGTCGACATAGCTGCCGTCGGTGCCTGCTAGGCCTGCCGCAGCAAGCATCTCGTCGAGGTTTGCCATGAAATTCTCCTATTCACGTGAAGCGTGCAGCTTATTGCAGCCGCCGCTATCTGATGCCCGTCAAGCCAAAGCCGTCCAAAATTGCCTTCTCGAGCGACTCCATATGTTCGCGCTCGTCAGGCTCCATATGATCGTAGCCCAGCAGGTGCAGCACGCTGTGCACTGTCATGAGGGATGCCTCCTGCGCAAACGTCGTACCAAACTGCGCTCTTTGCTCGTCGATGACGCTGGGGCAGATGACGATATCGCCTACGGCTATGCACTCCTGTGAATCATCCGCCTCAAAAGGATCGTCGCATTCGAAGGACAAGACGTCAGTTACGCTGTCGACGCCACGGTAGTCGCGATTGAGCTGGGCGATTTCTTCTTCATCGACGAAGCTCACCGACACCTCGCAGTTATTAGGGCAGCCCATGTGCTCGAGCGCGTAGACGACCAAACTCTCGACGTCGTATTCCTCAGGAAGGCTCACGCCCTCGCGTATGTCTACCGTTACTTCCATCGCCAAACCAGCTTTCCTTCAATGCCAAAAGCGTCTGCAGTGCGTCTTAGCGCCCTAATGGTTCTTGTCCTTTGCAGCAGTCTCTTTCTTGCGTGCAGCCTCGTCATAAGCGCCTACGATGCGCGCAACAAGGCTGTGTCGCACGATATCGGCGCTGCTCAGCTCGCAAAACGCGATGTCATCCAAACCCTCGAGCACTTGGCGCACATCGCGCAGGCCGCTCACTCCGCGCGGTAGGTCGAGCTGCGTGATATCGCCGGTAATAACCATCTTGGACCCAAAGCCCAAACGCGTAAGGAACATCTTCATCTGCTCGGGTGTGGTGTTTTGCGCCTCATCCAAGATGAGGAAGGCATCATTGAAGGTGCGCCCGCGCATAAAGGCAAGCGGGGCAATCTCTATCACACCTTGCGCAAGCAGGCTGTTTGCCTTCTCCATATCGGTCATATCAAAGAGCGCGTCGTACAGCGGGCGCACATACGGATCGACTTTCTCGGTCAGACTGCCGGGAAGAAAACCCAGGTTCTCCCCCGCCTCTACCACGGGGCGCGTGAGCACAATGCGACCGACCTCCTTGCGCTTAAGAGCAGCTATGGCCATAGCCATGGCCAGGTAGGTCTTGCCCGTACCGGCAGGACCTATGCCAAAGGTGACGGTGTTGGCTCTGATGTCGTCGACATAGCGCTTCTGCCCGGCGGTTTTGGGGCGAATCGCCTTACCGCGGTAAGTGAGCAAAACATCCTCTCTGAGCATGGCCGGCGCATATTTTGACGAGCGCAGCACGTCTGCCCCCGACTGCACGTCTTGCTCGCTTAAGGGGTTACCTTCTGCCGCCATGGTTATGAGGTCGCTTACCAGACTGCAGATAACGGGGAGGTCTGCGCTGTTGCCACTTACGACGACTTGGTCTTCCCTAAGCGACACGCGTGCCCCAAAGAGCTCCTCGATTTTGCGGATAACGCAGTCGTTGGTGCCGCAGAACAGGGCGTAATCCATCCCCGCGGGTATGCTCAGTCGAATCTGGCTCGATTCCATCTTGCTCCTCGTAAGCTCGCAAACCTCCTTGCTACGGCCGCCTCAATGTATTGGGCGACGCAAACAAGAAGGCTATTGCTCGTCTTGCTTCTTCTTGCGTACCTTAGGTGCCTTATACGCCGGGCAGGGATAGTCCCTAAACTCGAGGTTGCGGCAGATTTCCTGCACCCACTCATCAACGGGATAGGCCTCCTCAGCCTGCTCACACTCGCGCACGCGCGCATGCGTCTCGGGGCTGCGCGGCATAAACAGTGTGCAGCAATCATCCGCTGGCCTTGAGCTAATTTCGAAGGTGCCAATCCTTTGGGCGACCTCGATTATCTCCTGCTTATCGCTGCCTATAAGCGGTCTGAGCACGGGGATGTCCACAACACAGTTAGTGGCGTTGATGTTCTCAAGCGTTTGGCTGGCAACCTGCCCTAAGGACTCGCCTGTGACAAGCGCCTTTGCGCCCTCCATGCGGGCGATCTCTTGCGCAACGCGAAACATGAGGCGCCTGTAGAGAATGATGCGCAAATTGGGCGGGCATACATCTGCGATGCGGCTTTGGTAGCTGCCAAAGGGCACGTAGTAGATGCGCCCAAAGCCACCTACAGGAGCCAAGGCTTCTGCTATCTCATCCACTAGGTACTCGCTGGTGTCGCTTGTTTGCGGCCTGCCAGAGAAATGCACGCCCACCACGACGGCGCCGCGCTTCATCATCTTGAAGCTCGCCACAGGGCTATCGATGCCGCTACTGATGAGGCTCACTACCTTACCGGCGCTGCCCACAGGCAGGCCTCCGACAGCGGTCTGAGATTTGGCAAAGACATAGACGTTGCCCTGAATCACATGGACGTGAACCTTGACGTCCGGGTCCTTCATCTTGACCTTCTTGTCGGGGGCAAAGGCGCATAGATGCGCGCCAACAATCTGGTTGAGCTGCATGGAATCTATGGGGTAATCGGTGTTGGACCTGCGCGCCGCCACCTTAAAGGTCTCAAACGGGCCACAGTCCATCAAAGCGAGCTCTGCCGCTTTGCAAAACTCCTCTTGCTTGCGCGCCGTGCGCCAGCCCTGCGACACGCGCACGATGCCCGGGATTTTGCGAAGCACGCTTGCGACCTCGTCGAGCTTGGATGCGTCTTCTACGACAACCAGCAGATGGCCGGAAATGCGTCGAATTTCTGATGTGGGGTAAACACAGAGAGCCGCCTCCATGTTCTTTAGGAGACGGTTCTCGAAAATTGCGCGATTGCGACCCTTGAGGCCGATTTCGTGGTAATGAACCAAGCAGATGCGCTCGAACAAAGAGCGACCTCCCTCTTAGTCTTGCTGATCTGCCTCGAAAGCTGCCTTGTCGTAAGAGACCTCGCCGCGGGCGATTTCCTCCATGGCCAAAGACAAGGGCTTGCGGCCGGCGAACTCTGCAATCTCACTCACAGACTGCAGCGCAACGGCGCGGTCGCGCTGGCCGCGCATCATATCGTTGATGTCGCGGGAACGCTTGGAAGAAAGCGCACAAAGCAGGTACTTGTCTTCCTCGGTCTTTTCGAGAAGGGTATCGATACGTGGTTGGACGATAGACATGTAATGGTTCTCCTTAGATGGTATTGGTCGCATTATGACCGACGTAGGATTGTATCACCTCGACAAGCTCATTGGTAGCCTTTTCGAGGTCATCGTTGATAATGACACGGTCATAGCGCTCTGCTTGAGCAAGCTCGCCGGCCGCATTAGCCAAGCGCAGCTTGATGGAATCCTCACTGTCAGTTGCACGTGCGCGCAAACGTTGCTCGAGAATCTCCATGCTGGGCGGAGCGATAAAGATAAGCTTGCAGCCCTCAATCTTGTCTTGCACTTGGAAGGCGCCCTGCACGTCAATCTCCAAGAAGACGGCATCTCCAGCGGCAATATGCTCCTTAATCGGCTGTATGGGCGTGCCGTAGTAGTTGCCGTGCACAAAGGCGTGCTCCACAAAGCCGCCTTGGGCGATTTTTTCCTCGAACTGCTCCTTAGTCAGGAAGAAATACTCGACGCCGTCTTGCTCGGTCCCTCGCGGGGCACGCGTCGTGGCGCTGATGGATACCCACGCGTTATCAAGACGCTCTACAGCGCGGCCAAGTAAGGTCCCCTTGCCTGCGCCTGCCGGACCGGATATGACGAAGAGCTTTCCTGCCATGTGCTTGGCTTTCCTTTCTGCGTGCCTTGGATCAAATCTGCGGATGAGTGAACCCACCCGCCGCGCGATTGCCTTATCTTTGGCAAGCCCTTAGAGGCTTGCGACGATATCCTCGAACGCTGCCACCGGGTCTTGTGCCTGAGTGATGGGACGACCGATGACCAAGTGCGATGCACCCGCACCAAAGGCGGATGCCGGCGTAGCCACGCGGCTTTGGTCGCCCAACGCGGCACCTTGTGGGCGCACGCCCGGAGTGATGATGGCGGCATCGGGGCCCAAAAGCTCACGCATAGCCGCAGCCTCTTGCGGTGAGCACACGATGCCGGAAAGCCCGGAATCCTTGGCGAGCTGAGCTAGGCGCGTTACCTGATCGACGGTTTGACAGCTCACGCCCACGCTCTCCAAAGCGGCTTGATCCATCGACGTCAAAACGGTGATGCCGCAAATCATCGGGTCGGGGCAGCCTTGCTCACGACAAGCGCGATGCGCGCCCTTGACGGCGGCCTCCATCATGTCACGGCCGCCCGACGCATGCACGGTCATGAGGTCTGCGCCAGCCTTGGCGATGCTTGCAGCAGCACCTTGCACCTGATGCGGGATATCGTGGAGCTTGAGGTCCAAAAAGACCTTGAAACCGAGCTTGTGGAAGTCGCGGATGATAGCCGGGCCGCAAGCGTAGTAAAGCGTCATGCCGATCTTTACCCAACGGGCGTGTCCGGCAAGTTTATCGCCTAAGACAATAGCCTCATCTGCGTTGCAATCCAACGCGACGATGATGCGGTCGCGCTCGCTTGTTTCTCGCCAGTTCATAGCTCATGTCCTTTCACTCGGCCCGCCAAGCGGGTTGAACACGTGTTAGCTTTACTCTATCCCAACAAGCGCACCTATGCAGGCGCGCAAGTCGCACAAATCGCAATCTGATGCAGCTTTGGTCGCTGCGGTAAACGCGCGCTAAACCTCGAGCGCACCCACTAGCTCGTTAACATCTTTCACGCCGTTTTCATTGCAGTACTGCTGTATGCCAGCTGCAACTTGGGCGCCGGCACTCGGATTGACGAAGTTAGCCGTGCCGACGGCCACAGCTGTGGCGCCGCAGAGCATGAACTCGATAGCATCGGTAGCCGTCATGATGCCGCCCATGCCCAAGATGGGGATATCTACGGCGTTATGTACCTGCCAGACCATGCGCAAGGCCACTGGCTTGACGGCGGGACCGGAAAGTCCGCCCACCACGCGCGCAAGCTTGGGTTTGCGCGTTCGCGCATCGACCGCCATACCCAAAAGCGTGTTAATGAGGCTCACCGCATCGGCGCCAGCATCAGCCACATGCTTGGCGATGAGCGTGATATCGGTCACGTTGGGCGTGAGCTTGACGATCATGGGGCGCTTGGTTGCAGCCCTGCAAAGGCTTGTAACCTGAGCGGCAAGGGATGGATCGGTGCCAAAAGTCATGCCGCCTGCATCCACGTTAGGACACGAGATGTTGACCTCGTAGGCACTCACAGCGGGCTCGTCCTCGAGGCGCTCTATGACGGCGACGTACTCCTCGAGCGAATGGCCGGAGACGTTGACGATAACGGGCACGTTTTGCCCCGCCAACCATTTGAGCGGGCCGGCTGCAAAGGCCTCGACACCCGGATTCTGCAAGCCGATGCTATTGAGCATGCCGCTCGGTGTCTCTGCGATGCGCGGCGCGTCGTTTCCCGCCCATGCCTCAAGAGAGACGCCCTTGGTAGTGACGGCTCCCAAGCTGGAAAGGTCGTAAAAATCTGAGTACTCGCGACCTGCAGCAAAGGTGCCACTGGCCGTCGTCACCGGGTTGGCCATGGCAAGGCCGCCAAGATTTACTCCCATACTGCAAGCCATTACCAAACCACCTTCCTCACATCAAAGACCGGGCCATCCACACAGCAGCGCTGCTTGCCGTCCACTGTGTCGATAACGCAGCTCAAGCACGCCCCCACGCCGCAAGCCATAAGCCTCTCAAAGCTCGCCTCGGTGTAGATGCCCTTAGCCATAGGAACCTTCACAGCGTTGGCCTCCATAGGGCCGGGGCCGCAGATACATACGTAGTCGTAATCAGCGCCTTCTTGCTGCAAGAGCTCGTCGCTAATCTGAGTACAGAAGCCATGCAAGCCCTCGCTGCCATCATCGGTGGAGACCTGCAGGCTGCCACCAGAGCTTTGCGCGCTCTTTTCCAAACGATCGCGGCATACCAAGCGCTCAGACGTAGGCCCGCCCAAAACGACGTCTACCCTCGTGCCCCTTTGCGCCAACTGACGCGCGAGCAGGTTCATGGGTGCCGCGCCCAAACCGCCGGCAACAATGAGTGCATGCTTTGCCTCAGCGGGCATGCTCCAACCGTTGCCAATGGGACCCAACACGTCGACGCCATCGCCAATGCTCAAACCCGACAGCTGCCTCGTGCCATCGCCCACAACCTGGAAACAAATCTCAATAGACCCAATCTGCGGGTTCACATCGTATATGCCAAAGGGCATACGCAAGAGCTGCGCGGGGTTATCAGCCACACGCACATGGACGAACTGCCCCGGTTTGGCACTGTTGCAGATGAGAGGAGAACATATCTCCATCACAAAAACCTGCGGCGCTATCTCCTCCACCAAGAGCACACGTCCGCTCTCTTGGTGTTTGACATCTGTGTTGCACAAAACGTGGTTCCTTTCTTTTTGCTGCAACGCGCAAGCCTGCAGCTGCGAAAATGCGCCAGCAGGCTGCAAGCGTGCCTATCTCAAGGTGGCGTATATCACGGCCTTGATCGAATGCATGCGGTTTTCTGCCTCGTCAAAGACCTTGGAGCGTTTGGACTCAAAGACCTCATCGGTGACCTCCATCTCCTCAAGGCCAAACCTATCGAAGATATCTTTGCCGATGGTGGTCTTGGTGTCATGGAAGGACGGCAGGCAATGCATAAAGATAGCGTCGTCTGTTGCCTTGTCCATGAGCTCTTGTGTGACGCGGTACGGGCTTAGGAGCTCGATACGCTTCTCCCAAAGCTCGTAGGGCTCGCCCATCGACACCCAGATATCGGTGTAGATGACATCTGCTCCGCTTACACCCTGCTCAGGATCCTGTGTAAGAACAATCTCGCAGCCGTTTTGCGCTGCAATCTCACGGCACTGCGCGACGAGCTCTGCTGCAGGCATTTGCTCTTTGGGGCCGCAGGCGCAAAAATTCATGCCCAGCTTGGCACAAGCGACCATGAGCGAGTTGGCCACATTATTTTGTGCATCGCCCATAAAGGTAAGCTTGCGCCCCCTGAGCGTGCCAAAGTTCTCCTTGATGGTGAGCATGTCGGCAATCATCTGCGTGGGGTGAAACTCGGTAGTAAGGCCGTTCCACACAGGGACGCCTGCATATTCTGCGAGTGTCTCTACGATATCTTGGCCATATCCGCGGTACTCGATGCCGTCAAACATACGCCCCAAGACGCGGGCAGTATCCTCGATGGACTCCTTCTTACCCATCTGCGATGAGGCAGGGTCCAGGTAGACAACGCCCATACCCAGATCGGCGCCTGCTACCTCAAATGAGCAGCGCGTACGCGTGGAGGTCTTCTCAAAGAGCAAGACGATGTTTTTACCTTCAAGGAAGCGATGCGGCGTTCCCGAGTACTTAAGATCCTTGAAATCTCGCGCCAAGTCGATGAGGTAGTTTATTTCTTCTGTCGTAAAGTCCAGAAGCTTAAGAAAGCTCCTGCCACTAAGGTTGATATCCATGCGTGTCCTTTCCAAAACTTAAAGGCTTGGCGCCACTAGAGCAGCTTGCCGTCGAGCATCTTTGCTTTGCCCTTGACAAAGACATGCGTTGCCTTGCCGCTAAACTCCTTGCCCGTAAATCCGCAGTTCTTTGCCTTCGACTCGTAGTAATCGCTCGTGGCTATCCAGCGCGTGTCCATGCTAAAGAGCGTCAGGTTGGCCATGCTGCCAGCGGCAAGCTTGACCGGCTCTATGCCGATGATTGCCCTTGGGTTCACGCACATAAGCTCAACCATGCGCGCGACACTTATGACACCCGGGCCCACCAAGTTAGTGAGCACGGCGGCAAGAGAGGTCTCGATGCCGGTCATCCCAAAGGGAGCCTCCTCGAACTCGCGAGCTTTCTCAAAGTCTGCATGCGGAGCATGATCGGTGACGAGGCAGTCGACCGTACCGTCGACAACGCCTTCTACGAGGGCGGCAGCGTCTTGGGCCGTGCGCAGCGGCGGGTTAACCTTGAAGGAGGTGTTGTAGTCATTGCCGATGTCGTCTTCTGTCAAGAAGAGATGGTGCGGGGTGACCTCACAGGTCACATGCACGCCGTCGCGTTTGCCTTGGCGCACGAGGTCCAAACCATGAGCCGAGGTGATGTGCTGGATATGCAGATGCGCCCCGGTGAGACGAGCGAGCTCTATATCGCGAGCGATGTGGACCTCCTCGCCAGCGGCAGGCCAGCCCAGCATCCCTAAACGCGTGGAGGCAACACCCTCGTTGACCTGACCGGCATCGACTAACGACTCGTCTTGGCAATGGTCCATAATCGGATGCCCAAACTGCACGGCGTAGTCCATAACGCGTCGCATCATGCCAGCACTCTGCACACCGCGCCCGTCGTCGGTAAAGGCAACGGCGCCATGAGCGTCCATGTCGCCCATCTCTGCCAAGACCTCACCTTTGAGCCCCTGCGTGCAGGCTCCAGCGATATGCACATTGCAGTTGTCGGCTGCTACGGCACGTGCCTTAACGTACTCGACACTTGCTGCCGTATCCACAACGGGATTGGTGTTTGCCATGCAACAGACGTCGGTAAAGCCGCCGTGGACAGCAGCCCTCGTACCCGAGGCGATATCTTCTTTGTACTCGTAGCCGGGCTCGCGCAAGTGAACGTGAATATCAGTAAGGCCCGGGACGATGTAGAGTCCATCAGCATCGATTACCGTGTCTGCGCCAGCGTCATCGATATGAGAGGCAACCTGGGCTATGAACTCGTCTTCAATAAGGATGTCGCAAACCTCGTCAAGGTCCACCTGCGGGTCTACGGCATGGGCATTTTTAATCAGCGTTTTCATCGTTACCTCCCAAAAGCAGGTACAAGACGGCCATGCGCACAAGCACGCCGGAATAGACTTGATCCAAGATGACAGAGCGTTCGGGGTTGTCTGCCATATAGCTGTCGAGCTCGACACCGCGGTTGATGGGGCCAGGATGGCAGATAATCGCATCCGGCTTCATGAGCGGCTCGCGCTCTTTCGTAAGGCCATAGAGCATGTTGTACTCGCGCAGGCTGGGATACGGCGCGCCTTCCAAACGCTCGAGCTGGATACGTAGCATGTAGACGACGTCGAGCTTACCAAGCACACTGTCCATATCGCTTGTCACAGCATCGGCACCTAAGACGTCCGGTCGTGCGGGAAGCAGCGTGTTAGGGGCGATGAGTGTCACCTTGGCGCCCATCTTTTTGAGCGCGGGAACTAGGGAGCCACACACACGCGAGTGTCTGATGTCACCAACGATGCCCACTTCCAGACCCTCAAACGAACCCTTTGACTTCCAGATGGTGTAGAGGTCGAGCAGTGCTTGGGTGGGATGCTGATGCTTGCCGTCACCAGCGTCAATCACGGGGACGCCTGCCTTTTGCGCTACCTTATAGGGCACACCAGCGTGCCTGTCGCGCACCACGATGGCATCAATCTTATAGCTGCACAGCGTGGCCACAGTATCGTCAAGGCTCTCCCCCTTAACGGTGGAGGTGTTAGACCCGCCAAAGTTGACCGTATCGCATGACAGACGCTTTTCTGCCAGCTCAAACGAGTTGCGCGTACGCGTGGACGGCTCGTTAAACATATTAACGACCGTGAACCCGCGCAAGGTGGGAACCTTCTTGATGCGGCGCTCGTTGACTGCGCGGAAGCTGTCTGCTGTCTCGAGCACCGTCATGATGTCTTGGGCAGAAAGCTCGTTGATATCGATGAGGTTCTTGTGGTCGAAAGCCATTACCTGCCTCCTAACGGAGCGGCGCCGATGCGAGCACCCGCATCGAGCTGTTGGATTTGCACCTGTGTAAAGCCGTCAACTTCTTCAAGGTAGGCGCGAACGTTCTCGTCTTTTGACGACGGGATGTTCTTGCCCACGTAATCCGCCCTGATGGGAAGCTGCCTGTGTCCGCGATCAACGAGCACGGCGAGCTGGACGCTTTCTGGGCGGCCGATGTCGCGCAAGGCATCGAGTGCCGCGCGCACCGTACGGCCCGTGAACAAGACATCATCGACAAGCACGACATGCTTACCGTCGATAGAAAATGGGATGTCGGTTGCATGAATCTGCGGCGATAGATAAGTCATGACGTCGTCGCGATAGAAGCTGATATCGAGCTTGCCTAAGGGCAGGCGCACGCCCTCTATCTGCTCAATGGCGTCTGCAATGCGCTTAGCAAGGACGTCGCCACGTGTGACGATGCCCACGAGCACCAACCCGTCGACACCCTCATTGGCCTCGACAATCTGATGGGCCATGCGCACACTTGCGCGCTCGACGTCTGCAGCGCTCATGCAGACCGACTTGACGTTGG
>CAYQLX010000018.1:0-10111 GCA_964418305.1 uncultured Coriobacteriaceae bacterium
TCGTCTTGCGGCGCTGTCATGATCGTAAGCGACGTCTCTGCTGTGACCAAGTGCCCTTATTGTGGCAACAACGCCATTGTTCCTGGCAAGTTGGGCTCTACACTCGAGCCCGATCTTATCATTCCTTTTAAGAATACGAAGAAAGACGCCGTCGCCGCATTGACCGCGCACTACGCAGGCAAGATTTGCCTGCCCAAGGCCTTCAAAGACGGCAACCATATAGAGGAGATACAAGGCGTCTACGTTCCTTTTTGGCTTTATAGCGGCACGTCTGAAGGCGCGGGCGAGTACACCTGTACCGACACGCGCACGTGGTCGGATAGCGAATACCACTACACAGAGGTGACCACCACCTATGCCTCGCGCGAGGGCAGCTGCTCGTTCGAGATGATTCCAGCCGACGCCTCCAAGCGCATGCCCGATGCCCATATGGACTCCATCGAGCCCTATGACTACAGCCAAATCGAGCCCTTTAGTATGGCGTACCTGCCTGGTTTCTCCGCTGAGCGCTACGACCAACCCGCCAACGCCTGCGTAAAACGCGCGACCAAGCGCATGCAAACTACCTTGGAAGACGAGCTGCGCAACAGCGTGGTGGGGCATCAAGGTGTCACGACAAAGTCCTTTGAATGCAAAGAAGAGATAAGCGACGTCAAATATGCGTTACTTCCTGTGTGGATGCTGCATACCCGCTACAACGACGCAGACTTCCTCTTTGCCATGAACGGGCAGACGGGCAAGCTCGTGGGCGATCTGCCTTTGGACAAAAAGAAGCTCAACCTTATATCGCTCGCTACGTTTGCGCTGACGTTTGCCGTGGTCTTTGCGCTCGGCGCGGTTTTTGTGCTCAACTAAGGGGGGCAGTTATGAAAGCATCTGTATTGCGATTTACCAAAACCGCGCTTTGTACGTTGACGCTGCTCGTGCTTGCATTGGGCCTTTGTGCTAGCGCGTTTGCAGCAGGTAATAGCAAGTTTATTCGCGACAAATACGACCTGCTCGACAGTAGCATCCAGACAACGCTGGAGACACAGGCAAAGGAGATAGCGAGCAACTACAACGTGGGTACCTACCTGCTTATCGTTGATGACATCGGCTCCAAGAGCGCGCGCGACTACGCCAAGAACTACTGGAACAAGAAGGACCTAGGTCTTGGCAGCAACAAGAGTGGCATCTTGCTTTTGGTTGCCGTGGACTCGCGTGATTACGTCACCATCACGCACGGGCAGGCGGTCCTTGATTTCACAGACTGGCGCATAGGGGAGATAGAAGACGATATTGTTAACTATCTTTCTGACAACGAGTGGCAGTGGGCTTTCCAAGCCTACCTCGATGATTGCCAGGAGACCTTGGAGTACAAGGCGGAATATGGCACGGCAATGGGCTACGACAAAGACTCCACTACCTCAAGCGCAAATAGCATGGAAGGCATCTCTGAGGTTTTGACAATGCCTTTTGTTATCGCCTTAATCATCGCCTTAATCGTGATGATTTGCGTGCGCTTGGCCCTCAAGGCCCAGCTCAAGAGTGTGAAGGCGCAAGACACTGCTACCGCTTTTATGGACAGGCCGGTGGATATCACGCGCTCCGAGCAGAGGTTTGGTGGCACGGTGGTTACCAAGACGCCCATCCCTAAAAGCAGTAGCAGCTCTGGCGGCTCTGGTGGCTCGTGGAGCGGCTCTGGGGGCTTTGGCGGAAGTAGCGGCGGCAAGTTCTAGACATACGCCGTAAGTAAACGGCACCGGGTTATAAACGCGGCCACGGCGTATCATCGTGGTAAGGCAAGGCAAGGCAAAGTAAGACAAGATAAGGCAAGGCTACTTTAGAAAGGAACTCGCATGGGTCTCATCAAAGCAGCGGTAGGTTCTGCAGGCGGCGTTTTGGCCGACCAGTGGAAGGAGTACTTCTACTGCGAGTCCATGGACGCAGACACGCTTATCGTCAAGGGCTCTAAACGCGTAAGCGGACGCAGCTCCAACACCAAGGCAAGCGACAATATCATATCGGCCGGCAGTGTGATTGCCGTGGCCGATGGCCAGTGCATGCTCATCGTCGAGCAGGGCAAGGTGGTAGAAGTATGCGCCGAGCCAGGGGAGTTCACCTTTGATTCGTCGACCGAGCCCACCGTCTTTGCCGGTGATCTTGGCGGCAGCATTGTCGACTCCCTCAAAAACGTCGGGAAGCGCTTTACCTTTGGCGGCGAGCCTCCAAAAGACCAACGCGTCTACTACGTCAACACCAAGGAGCTTTTGGGCAACAAGTACGGCACTGCCAACACCGTGCCCTTCAAGATTGAGGACCCTGATACCAACTTCAAGTTCACGATGAACATCAAGTGCTTTGGTGAGTACAGCTACCACGTCATCGACCCGGTCTTGCTCTATACAGCCGTTGCGGGCAACGTTGCAGACGAGTACAAGCGCGAGTCCATGGACGGTCAGCTCAAATCCGAGCTGCTCTCTGTATTGCAGCCGGCCTTTGCCAAGATATCGGCGCAACACATTGAGTATGACCAACTTCCAGCTCACACCACGGAGCTCGCAGATATTCTTAACGACGAGCTGTCGTCTAAATGGCGCGACCTGCGCGGTATAGAGATTGTTTCTTTTGGTATCAGCAGCATCAAGGCAGACGAAGAGGACGAGGAGCGCCTCAAGCAGATGCAGATGGCTTCTACCTTGGGTGGCGGCAACATGGCTATGGGATATTCCGTCGCCGCAACGGGAGAGTCGATGCGCACTGCCGCAGGCAACGAGTCGGGCGCTATGAATGCCTTCATGGGCATGGGTATGGCCAATGCCTTTGGCGGCGGTGTGGTGCAGACTACGGCAAACGCACCTGCCGGCCAGCAGCAGGCGGCGCAGGCTGTCCAGAGCGGCTGGACATGCTCATGCGGACAAGCTGGCAACACGGGCAAGTTCTGCGGCAACTGCGGTGCTGCCAAGCCCGTACCACAAGGTTCGTGGACTTGCGCTTGCGGGGCGGTAAATAGTGGTAAGTTCTGCAGCGAGTGCGGTGCGGCAAAGCCCGTGGCCAAATGCTCCAAGTGCGGATGGGAGCCTGCAGACGGCACGCTGCCCAAGTTCTGTCCAGAGTGCGGCAACGCCTTTGGCGCGTAGGGCGCCAGCGCGCAGCTAATAATCGAGAGCCCGCGGTTTTTGTTTGACTGCGGGCTCTTGTCGTTTCTCATGTGGGCACGGCTCCTTGCGCCGTGCATGTGCTAGTGTTTGCTATCGTTGCCAACTACCAGATAATCAAGCGAATTCACACTAGGGGTTTTCATGTCTTCAAAGAAAAGGGTGCTCATGGCTATGAGCGGGGGAGTGGACAGCTCCACTGCTGCTGTCAAGTTGCTCGAAGAAGGTTATGAACTCGTTGGCGTGACCATGCACTTGTTTTGCCCTGACCCTGATATTGAGGTAAAGGGCGGCACCTGTTGCTCGCTTGACGATATCGAAGACGCTCGTAGCGTGGCGCACTCCCTAGGGTTCGAGCACTATGTCTTGAACTTTGCAGATGCCTTTGAGTCAAAGGTCATCAATCGCTTCTGCGATGCCTATGAGGCTGGACGCACGCCCAATCCGTGCATCGACTGCAACCGTTATCTCAAGTTTGCCATGCTGCAGCAACGCAGGCGCGAGCTGGGCTGCGACTACGTGGCCACGGGTCACTATGCGCGCCGCAAACAGCTCGATGATGGCTCTTTTGCTTTGCTGCGCGGCATTGATCGAGACAAGGACCAAAGCTATGTTCTCTATCACTTGAACCAGTCTACCCTTGGGCATATGCTCTTCCCCCTAGGGGATATGACAAAGGCCCAAACAAGGCAGCTTGCCATGCAAAACGGCCTGGTCAACGCACAAAAAGATGAAAGCCAAGATATCTGCTTCGTGCCCGATGGCGATTACGCTCGCTTTATCGAGGAACGCAGGGGAGTTTCTCCCCAAGGGGATATTTACGATGTTGATGGCAACTTGCGTGGGCACCATTGTGGTCTCATCCGCTATACCATAGGGCAGAGAAAAGGCCTTAACCTAGGAGGCGGTTGCGACCCGCTATATGTCGTTGCTAAAGATGCTGCGGCCAACAGGCTTATCGTCGGTGGCGCTGCGGACTTGTTCTCTTCTCACGTAGAAGCCGACGATGTGAACATCGTGAGCGGTGTTGCGTGGGATGGTGTACGCCGCGTGCAGGCAAAGATCGGCTACCGCATGAAGGCTGCGAGCGCCAGCGCGCGTTTGGAAGATGGTCGCTTGAAGGTCGACTTTGACGAGTCAGTGCGCGCTGTGAGCCCTGGGCAATCGCTTGTAATCTACGATGGAGACGTCGTCTTGGGTGGCGGAACCATCTGCTAACGTCATGCATGCAGGCCTGCTATCTGTTGGCCTAACTTTCGAGTAATTCGACGATGCTACAACTGAGCTTTTTTGCGGCGTCGTTTATACAGAGAGGAGCGCAACCTTTATGGAGCGCAGTGAGATTGACCAGAAGTACACGTGGGATTTGAGCAGTATGTTTGCTAGTGACGAGGACTTTCTCGCCGCGCTGGAAGAGGCCCGCGGCTTTGCCAAGGAGTACTTAAGCTACAAGGGCAAGCTTAACGATGCCTCTATACTGCTCGCTTTTATGCGCTTTGACGACGCATGTGATGTGGCAGTGGGTAAGCTGTACAACTACGCGGCGCGCAAATCCGACGAGGATACGCGCAATGCGAAGTATCAATCGTTCCAATCGCAATGCGAGAGCATGCTCGTCTCTATGATGGAGGCAAGCTCGTGGGTAAGTAACGAACTCATCGCCATAGGGCCGGATAAGATGGAAGAGTACTACCGCGCGCAGCCCGGTCTAGAGCTGTACCGCAGGTCTATGGACAAACTCTTTGCTCGTGCAGAGCATGTCTTGGACCCCGCCCAAGAGCAGCTGCTTGCTGCAGCGCAGGATATGGCCGGCAACCCCGAGAACACCTTTAGCATGCTCAATGATGCCGATATGCGCTTTGCGGATGCTATTGACGCGCAAGATCAGGCACATCCCGTCACGCACGGCAGCTATGTGCCTTTGCTTATGTCTGACGACAGGGTGTTGCGTAAAAGTGCCTACGACTCCCTTTATGCGGTATACGGGCAGTTCAAAAACACGTCGGCGAGCATACTTTCCGGCCAGGCCAAACAACTCAAGTTCTTTGCCGACGCACGCAAGTACGCAAGCCCGCTCGAGGCTGCGCTCGACTCCAACGAGGTTCCTGTCGAGGTCTACACCAACCTCATCGACACAGTGCATGACAACCTGCCGTCTCTCCACAAGTACACGACACTGCGTCGCAAAGTTATGGGACTCGACAAGCTGCGCTTCTGGGATCTCTACGTGCCTCTGGTGTCAGACTTCAAGATGAGCTTCACCTATGAGCAAGCATGCCAAACCATCCTTGCCGCGCTCGAACCCATGGGGGAGGAATACCTGTCCATTGTGCGCGAGGGCCTTGCGTGCCGTTGGGTAGACGTGTACGAGACACCTGGCAAACGCAGCGGCGCCTACAGTGCGGGCTCGTATGGCACGCATCCGGTGATACTTATGAACTTCCAAGGGGAGCTCGACGATGTTTTTACGCTCATCCATGAGATGGGCCATAGCATCCACACTTACCTGAGCTGCCAAAACCAACCTTCGCATTACAGCGATTACGTGATCTTTGTCGCCGAGGTGGCCTCCACCTGCAACGAGGCTTTGCTCATGCAATACCTGCTCAAGCAAGCAAAGGACAAACGTGAGCGCGCCTATCTGCTCAATCACTTCTGCGAGCAGTTCCGCTCCACGCTGTATCGCCAGACGATGTTTGCCGAGTTTGAGCTTGAGGTAGAGAAGATGAACGCGCAAAACGGCGGGCTCACAGCTGATGAGCTGTGTGATGCCTATGCCAAGCTCAACCGCAGTTACTTTGGCGACGATGTTGAGGTAGACGACAAGATTGCCCTTGAGTGGAGCCGCATCCCTCACTTCTATTACCGCTACTACGTCTACCAGTACGCTACCGGTTACGCCGCTGCCATCGCGTTATCCGAGCGCATTCTCAAGGAAGGAAAGCCTGCTGTGAAGGACTACTTCAAGTTCCTGAGCGGCGGCTGCTCCAAGACGCCTATCGAGCTTTTGCGCATGGCAGGCGTGGACATGGCAACACCTGCGCCCGTAAAAGAGGCTTTGGGTTTGTTCGATAGTTTGGTCGATGAGCTGGCAGAGCTGCTGTAATTGAGGTGAGCTGGGTAGCGCTTGTGGGTGCAAGGTGATAAGATAGCAGCGCGGGGCAAGCCCTCCGTAGCAGTTGATTTAAGTACTAGACAACAACCGCCGGCGAGGGCGGTTGTTGTCGTTTTTTATTACTGCGCGGTTTTGCGGTTGCGGTTGTAGTTGATCAAGCAACCTGCTTTGAGGATGTCTTTCTCTGTAGCAGTAAGCGCAGTGATGTAGAGCTCGATGGTACCCTTGAGCTGGCCTTCTGTGTTGATGACGTACGCCTTGATGCTCTCAAGCGCAGCGTCATCACTTTCAAGCACGGCTTTGACGTTTGGCACGAAAACAAGGTCGCCCACCTCGAGGATGTCGCACGAACCCTTGAGCTGGAAGGGTAGCATGCCCCAGTTGATGCAGTTGCTGCGGTAGCGTTTGGTGGCATATTCCTGCGTGATGTTGGCTAGGCCGCCCAGCACACGCTGGCAACTGGCTGCTTGCTCGCGCGCAGAGCCGTCGCCGGGCTTGTTGGCGTAGAGTACGCTGCCTATCTCGACATCAGCTGCGGTGATTCCAGCAAAACCGTCCATGCTGGAAATGAGCTTCAAGGCCTTGGTCATGGGCTCACACAACTCTTCACCCGCAAGGCGTTTGCGCTCCATGTTCTGGATACGTTTAGCGCGCTCAACGTACTCTGGGTCGCGACGGCTGAGTGTGAACTCTGCCAAACCCAGAGGGTTGCTTCTATAGCTTGACGTCTCGCCGCTGGGGATGAGCTCGTCGGTTGTTGTGACCTCGTCTTCGATCTTACTCGCGACCTTGAGCAGGATATGCTCGGCCAGAGGTTCTTGCTCGGGCCAGTCCTTGATGTTGGGACCAAAGCGCAGGTCGAGCTCTGGCTGCGCAGCATCGAAGCCCTGGTAGAGGCGCGATTGGTAGCAGTGGTCGTCGTAGGAGTATGGCGCAACATCGCCCCAGCAATCCAGCTCAGCTGCGCTCGTGATCTTGCCGCCGTTTGCGGCCGATGCGGCAATCGAGCGCGAGTCCATGAGGGCCACAGCGGCAAGCTGGCCGTTCGATGGTTTGGAGCCCTCCCTGTTGGGGAAGTTGCGCGTGCAGTGGCGTATGGATAGCGCGTTGTTGGCCGGCGTGTCGCCTGCGCCAAAGCACGGGCCACAAAACGCCGCCTTGATGATGACGCCTGCCTCCATGAGGTCGGCAAGTACGCCCTTGCGGTCCAAATCGATAAACACAGGTTGGCTCGACGGGTAAACGCACAGGTAGAACTCGTCGTCGCCAGTGGACTTGCCGCGCAGTGCGTTGGCTGCCTCGACGATGTTGGTGTACATGCCGCCTGCACAGCCTGCGATGATGCCCTGCTGCGATTGCAAGCGCCCGTCGGGCGTCACTTTGTCCAGCAAGGTGAAGCTCGCGCGCCCGTCGGCAATCTGCGCCGCCGCCTGCTCGGTCTCATGAAGAATGTCTTGGAGGTTGTCGTACAGCGCGTCGATGGTATAGGCGTTGGAGGGGTGGAAGGGCAGTGCAATCATGGGCTTGATGCTGCTCAGGTCCACTTCCACGCAGCCGTCGTAGTAGGCAACCTGCGCAGGAGCAAGCGGTTTGTAATCTTGCGCGCGGCCATGCAGCGCTAGGTAATCACGTACGCTGTCGTCGGTGACCCAAATGCTTGAGAGGCAGGTGGTCTCTGTTGTCATGACATCGACGCCCATGCGGTACTCTGCGTCCATGGATGCCACGCCGTCGCCCACGAACTCCATGACAGCGTTTTTGACATAGCCGCATTTGAACACAGCCGCTATGAGCGCAAGCGCCACGTCTTGAGGGCCTACCCAGGGAGCAGGCTTGCCGGTGAGGTGCACAGCTATGACTTTGGGGTAGGCAACGTCGTAGGTGTCGTGCAAAAGCTGCTTGACCAGCTCGCCGCCGCCTTCGCCTATGGCCATCGTGCCCAAAGCGCCGTAGCGCGTGTGGCTATCGCTTCCTAAGATCATCTTGCCGCACCCGGCGAACTTCTCGCGCATGAACTGATGGATGACGGCCATGTGCGGGGGTACGTAGATGCCGCCGTACTTCTTGGCGGCGCTCAGACCAAAGAGGTGGTCGTCGTCGTTGATTGTGCCGCCCACGGCGCACAGGCTGTTATGACAGCAGGTAAGCGCATAGGGGATGGGGAACTTGGTCATGCCGCTGGCGCGCGCCGTCTGCACGATGCCCACGTAGGTGATGTCGTGGCTGGCCATGGCGTCAAAGCGAATCTTGAGCTTATCCATGCAGCCGGATGTGTTATGCGATTCCAAGATGCCGTAGGCGATGGTCCCTTTGCGCGCCTCCTTCTTATCCGCCGGCTTGCCGCAAATCTGCTCTACTTTGCCTGCCTCGCTTTGGGGCACGACGGTATTGCCGTTAACAAGGTAGACGCCTTGCTCATGCATCTCGATCATGAGGTCCTCCTCTAAGGCTGCTAAATCGCCTGCAATTGTAAACGCATCGGCAGCGTGTGCATGTTGCCGATGCGTTTCATGCGGGCTAGCGGCCCGGTTATCTGCTAGCAGGGCGTAGGCGAAAGAAATCTGCCCTGCTGTAGTTGCAACGACTGTGGCTTCTTGGCCTCTTACAGTGCGCCGCTTGCGCTGTTGTCTGATGAGTCAGAGCTGTCTGTGCTCTCTTGCGGGTTGCGATCGCCGTTACTGCCGGGTCCGCCTGCGCCCATGCCGCCTTGCGACGACTCACAACTTGCTGTAAACGACGTCGATTTGCCGGCGACTTTAAGCGTGTAGCTCGTGCCGTCACTCATCGTTGTTGTGCTCACCACGGCGCAATCGAAGTCCTTGACTGCCTTGACTGATGCAATCTTTTTGCCGCTCGAGTCCAAGACGACTACCTTGTCGCCTGCGCTGCCGCTGGCGCTTACCATCGCAAAGGCTTGACTGCCGCTCGAGAAGCTCTGCGCCATGCCGCTGCTTCCCAAGGCGATGACGCTGCCACCGGTGATCGTAGCGGTGGTGCCGTAGTCCAAGGCGCCGTCGCCGCCGCTCGTGGGTCCAAAGATTATGAGCTTGCCGCCGCATACCTCAAGGCTGCCATTGCTATCGATACCGTCGCCCTGCGCGTCGAGCGTGATGCTGCCGCCGTTGATCTGCACAAGGCAGCTCGAGTCGGCGTCCATGCCTCCACCAGCGCCGCCATGAGCGCCTGCGTTTTGATCACCACCTTGGCCGCCTCCTTGGTTTGGCTGGTTGTCGGGAGCCTGGCCGTTCATGACAGTAAAGTCATCCGCTGTCTTGTCTGTGCTGCTGTTATCCGAGCTGCTGCCATCAGAGCTCGAGCTGTCAGCCTCGCCTGCATCTCCGCTTGGCTTTTCCGGCGGGGTTTGGCCGTCGCCTTGCTGGTTGCCGTCGGTGTCGCCTGCATTGTCGTCATGCGAGAAGCTACGGCCCTTGTCGTTGGCATTCTGAGTATCTGAGCTAGAGCCGCTGGCGGCGTTAATTGCGTCGTCTGATGCGGTGATGTATGTCGTGCCGCCGTTGAGGTAGACCTGCACAGCTTCGTAGCCCTCATAGCATTGCTCGACCGTCACGTCGCCGTCGTTGAGGATGAAGGCTGTCTCGGCGTGGAAGGCGTCGTCGCCGGCGTTGACGGTCCAGGTGCCGCCGTCGATCTTGATGAAGCCGCGAGTTGTGTCCTCGTCGTTGTTGGATTTGACGGCGTCTTGTGTGCTCGTGATTTCAAAGGTACCGTCTTTGACCTTGACGCAGTCGCGCCCGCGCAGGCCGTCGTTTGCTGCTGTCACCGTGTAGCTGCCACCGCATATGACCAAGTCATCCTTGCTGCCTATGCCGTTGTTGCAGTTGCCGTTCACGGTCAGGCT
>CAYQLX010000018.1:10211-15018 GCA_964418305.1 uncultured Coriobacteriaceae bacterium
CGTGATGGTCACATCGGCGCCGTTGGCGCTCGCGCCACTGCCATCAACGTTTGCGATATCGCCCAAGGTAATCTTAGTCGCGCTGTTATCGTCGTAGCTTGCGTCCTGGTCGCGGTCGCTGTAATCCAAGTCCATGTCGGCGATGTCAAAGGTGAGGCCCGTCTCCTGGGTGCTCTCTTGCTCAGAGTCGCATCCGCTCACTGCCACCGATGACGTGGCTACTGCCGCGGCGAGCGCTGCAGCGATAATGGCCTTGGTCTTTGATTTACAAGACAGCATGTCGTGTTTTCTTCTCATTATTGCCACCTTCTCTCGTTTGTTTGTCTGCTTTGCGCCAATACCCTAGAGGCTCTCATGGCTGGGTAGATAACCCAAACTCACCTTGAGGTTGCCGTTAAGGCAGCGCAGTTCGTCGATCATCGCCTTGGCTTTGGCCATGTCTCTCATCTGGACCTCGTAGGAGAGCTTGTAGAGGCTGCCCATGTTGGTGGTTTGCACGCAGGCGAGCTTGCTTTGTGCTGTATAACGCGACAGTATGTCGTCAAACATGCCGTTGAACTCTAGGTCCTCCGGGACGGTGATACAAAGCTGTGCGGGTTGCGGGGCTTCTTTTCCTAGCGGGCTTATCACGAAGGCGATGTTGACGACGGCCACTATGACTGTGAACAGCGCCGCTAGACCTAAGTAACCCATACCGCAGGCAAGGCCCACTGCCATGGCCAAAAAGACGCTCGCGATGTCTTTGGCCGTGCCGGGAATGGACCTGAACCTGACGAGGTTGAACACACCCATCACCGCGATGCCGGCGCCTATGTTGCCGTTGACGATGGTGATTACCATCTGGACTATCAGCGGCAAAAGCGCAAGCGTCACGACGAAGTTCTTGGAGTAGCGATGGCGGAACATGTACACGAAGGCCACGATGAGCCCGCATATGATGCTAGCCGCGCAGCACATAAGGAACTGCGCGCTGGTCACGGTGCCCACGGTGGAGCTTGCCTGGGAATATACAGAGCTGAAGGTTGTCTCTAACATCGTGGTCCTTTCGTAGTGGTTTCAAGCCGAGCTAATCTTTGCGGTGCTGTAGCCGCCGCTGTCGTCTGTCTGTTTATCTCGTGGTGGCGTGGATGGGCCTGGTCTTGCGCCTTAGGCTGCGCTTTGTGCGCTACAGAGCTCTTTGTAGGCAGTGCCGTATTTGGTGAAGCTTGCTGGATGGATGCCGATTGCGCTCAAAGCTTCTGCCAGCCATAGGGGCATGCCTCCTTGCGCCTTAATCTCAAGAACGCTCAGCTCGGCGCCTAGCATCGGCGTTTTATGCGATTTGATATCGGTGAGGTCTTGGTAGGTGAGCGCCTCGTCGAAGGTGATGCGTAGCTGCGTTGCGGCATCGGGGCTTTCTGGCAGCAAGCGCCATGCAGTGCGTTCGCATTCGATGAGCACAGACGGTTCGAGCTCGTCTTGGCGGCGGCATAGGGCTTCTAGCTCCGCGCCCACCTGTCTGCTTCTGGAAGATAGCTCGCAGTTACCGTATTGCGAGCGTTTGAGCGGGAAACTCAGGCAGGATGATTCGTAGGAGTGTCCCTGCAAAAGAAGGCTTGCCGCAAGCGAGCTCATACGGCAGCGCCGCTTGTAGACGACACCGTCATACTTTGTCTTGAGCTCGACGAAGCATTCCTCGTTATCTAATGTCATATGCTGCCCGTAGCGACGCAGGCGCACCTTCTCTTTGTACAGCGGGTGCTCTATGCTGCGGGCAATCATGTCGCGGTGCGCTGTGTCCCAATACATGCTGCTTATCAGCGTTTTGCCGTAGTCGTCGACTTCCATATGCTCTGCAAGCGCGCACTCGAGCGCTTGGCGTTGCTCGTTGCTTACTAGGTACTTGGTCTCTATGCGCTTGAATGTTGCTATGTAGGCGCTCATGGGGCCTCCTTTGTAGCGGATGGTGACCCGAGCTTACGTTTGGCAGCTGAAAGATTCCTTAAGAAGCTTTAAAAGCAGCTGCATCTTTCAGGGTGCCTTAAGCTTTTGCCCGCACCTGCACTGTGTGCGCATGACAAAACCCCTTGGGAGGGGAGGGTTTCCTCGTCCCAAGGGGCTAGACAGAAGCTTTAGTTTATCTTGCCGCTTGCTTATGCTGCGTTGACCATGGCGCGCAGGATGTTACATCGGCCAGCTTGAAGCCGGGCAGCGCGTTCTTTGCGGCGCTGGCAAAGGCTGCCGCATGCTGCCTGTTTGTAAGTGCATCCTTATCCGTTGCTGCTTGCGCGGCAACAACCGCACGCTCACCTTGATCCGCGCCTGTGCTTTGTGCCTTGGCAGCTTGCTTTTTGTCGTGAGCCAAGGCGACAATCATCACTGCTGCAATCACGGTCATGGCGACCACGACGTAAAACGCTGCGTGGTATCCCTCGAAGAGCTGCTGGGCAGTGTTCGCGCTCACAGACTGTCCGCTTATTGCGCTCGACACGGTGACGAGCAGCGCGATGCCAAAGGAGGCCGCCACCTGGTTAATGGTGTTGGACGTAGATTGCGCATGCTGGATTGCCTCGTTGGGAAGCGAGTTCACGCCCCAGGTGTTGAGAGGCGTCATGGTGAACTGCATGCCTATCACGAGCAGGCCGTAGGCAAGCGCCACCATGGCGATTGGAGCGTCGATGCCGAGCAGGGCAAAGCCCACGGCGCCTATGACGATAATAATCGTGCCGATGATGACGGGCACCCTCACGCCGTGTTTGTCAAAGATACGCCCCGATACCAAGCCGGCAAAGGCGCTTATCGCAGCGCCCGGCAGCAAGGTAAGGCCGCTTACCGTCGCGCTTTGGCCTAGTGCACCCTGGATATAGAGCGGCATGACGGTGCCCACGCCCATGATGGTCGCTTGGAATACGGCCACGCAGATTACGGCGGTGCGGTAGTTGCGCGTCTTGAGGATGTCGACTCTGAGCATGGGTTCCTCAAGCTTGAGCTGGCGGATGGCATAGGCGCCCAGCAAGGCGACGCCCACTGCTATCAAGACGATGTTGATTATCACGTTGGTGCTCGCGCTTAAGCTCGACAGGCCGTAGAGCAGGCAGATGAGGCCAATCGTGGACAGCGGAAACGACGGTGTATCAAAGTGTGAGCGCTTGAAGTCGCCGTAGGGTTTGACGGCTTTTGCCGCATAGATTACGACCAGCACTGCGCATGTGGCCACAATGCCAAAGATGGCACGCCAGCCCACGGTGTCCACGAGCACGCCCGATAGCGACGGACCGATGGTGGGGGCAAAGCCGATGATCAACCCGATGGCACCCATGGCGCCGCCGCGCTTCTCGCGCGGGATGATGAGCAAGATGACACTAAACACCATAGGCATCACAAAGCCGGTGGCGCAGGCTTGAAGCACACGTCCTAGCAAGAGCAGCGCAAAGACCGGCGATAGTGCGGACACGATGCTGCCTATGGCAAAGATGGTCATACCGCCCAAGAACAGCTTGCGCGTGTCGAACCTACCCATGAGAAAGGCAGCCAGCGGGATGACGACGGCCTCGGTGAGCGAATAGCCAGAGCTGAGCCATTGGACGGTTGTCGCGCTAACGCCCATGTCGGTCATAATGGCGGGCAGCGCGGAGGTGAGTAGCATTGCGTTCAAGACGGCGACGAACGTGCCGACGAGCAACACGCCAATCATCCGAAGTTTCTCCTTTTCGATTCCTAGACCCATTTATCCTCCTTTTTTCAAACGGGTCGACCTCATGTCCGTGCGGGTTCGCATTTGCCACTGCAGCCCTTGCGGATTGGAGATCGTTTATTGATTGATTGATAAATATCATTTGTAAGTTTATCGATATCGATTGACAAATATCAATAGAAGTCACAGAATCGTTGCATTAGGTGCTTGACCTGCGTTTGTTTGTGCGTCAAGACATGGCAGCGCCAAGTTTTCTTGCCTCACAGGCAAGTGCTTATGCGTTGCTGACAAGCAATTGCATGCTTAAATCCAGCAGCAAGGGAGGACTTGCAGTGGGAGACCTTGAAGGAACATCTTCGGATGCCAAAAGCGCAGTCAGCGCTGTGCAGAGCATCGCAAGCGCGCGGCGCGCGCCAGGGCCAGCTGCGTTTGGCAGCTCTGCGTCAGGCAATGTTTTGCTGGCTCCAGAAGAGGTTATCTTGGATGCATCGTGTGCTTACGACGCCTTGGCGCGCCATGCTGTGATGCGCAATAGGTCCGCGCTGACCAAGGTGCAGGCAGATATCGTCATGAGTCTTGCGCTTTTGGGCGAGATGAGCATGACCGAGCTTGCGCATAACCTTGCCGTTTCAAAGGAACATGTAAGCCGTGCCGTATCTGCGCTTTGCGACAGCGGGTTGGTGGAAAAACGCCGCAGCGAGGATAATTTCCGCGTGGTCAACGCGCGGCTCACTGCGGCGGGCACCGAGCGCGCCTTGGCTATTCGCAAAGCAACGGTCGAGTGCCTGCAGCAGCCGCTGTCGGTTTTAAGCAATGATGAGCGCCATGAGCTTATGGAGATTTCTCAACGAGCAATAGAGCTTTTGGACAAGGTGAGGGTTGATTAGGAGCCTTATGGATACCCAGCAAGCAAGAGAGCTTATACCAAGCTTTTTCTTAGAGCAGCTCGAGCATGATTACAGCCCAGCAGATGTGGAACGCATCATCGACGGTGTTTGCCAGCGGCGCCGTACCACGCTGCGAGCCAACGCGTCGCGCGCTACGGCCCAAAACATCGCCACTGTACTCGATGCTGCCGGTATCGCGTACTCGCACGTGAGCTGGTATGACGATGCCTTTGTTTTGGAAGATGCA
>CAYQLX010000018.1:15118-22170 GCA_964418305.1 uncultured Coriobacteriaceae bacterium
TATCGCGTACTCGCACGTGAGCTGGTATGACGATGCCTTTGTTTTGGAAGATGCAGGCCCTAAGGATCTCTGGGAGCTTGAAGCCTACGAGCAAGGTGAGCTGTACCTCCAAAGCTTGTCCTCTATGATTCCTGCGCTCGTCCTAGATCCGCATTCTGGCGACGAGATATGCGACATGTGCGCTGCGCCCGGCGGCAAGACCACGCAGATGGCGGCTCTAGGCGGCAAGGGCTGCTACATCACCGCCTGTGAGATGAACCTCCCGCGCGCCCAGAAGCTCGAGTTTAACCTCGAGCGCCAAGGTTCGCGCGGCGTCAACGTCATGAAGGTCGACGCACGCCAACTCGATAGTTTCCTAATGTTTGGCAAGGTATTGCTCGACGCTCCGTGCTCTGGCAGTGGAACAATCTGGGTGCATGACCCCAAGCTGCAAAAGCGCTTCAACCCAGGGCTTCTTGCCAAGTGTCGCAAGCAGCAGGCCAAGCTTTTGGCCAAGGCGCTGCAAATCGTCAAGCCCGGCGGCACACTCGTCTACTCCACGTGCTCTGTGCTCAAGTCAGAGAACGAGGACCAAGTAACTGCGGCGCTCGCCAAGCTGGGACGTCGTGCGGCAAACTATCGCATCGAGCCTATAGAGCTCGGCGAACAAGACGGCATCCCCACGCTGCCCTCTGCGATAGAAGGCGCGCTTACCGTTTGCCCGACGGATCTTTACGAGGGGTTCTTCGCCTGCAAAATCGTGCGCGAAGCCTAATGGTCGCTGGCCTTGCGCATGTCGCGTCCAGCATGGCGATGTAATATTGTTTTCTTAAGATTTGATAAGGATTAAATTTGACGCTTTGCGCTTTTTGCAGCAGGCGTTTATCGCTAGGAGACCCGGTTTGAGAAAGTTCTTGAAGATCGTGGCAGGCATCATCGTTGTGATCGCCGTCATCGTGGCCGCGTATCTTGCCTACATGGTGCTCACCTACAGCCGCATCCCGGATAACCAACAGCTTGATGTTGAGAACAACCAAGAGGCGGTGCTCGAATGCGATAAGAGTTACTCGGCGCTTACGTATAACATCGGCTTTGGCGCCTATACCGACGATTACACCTTCTTCATGGACACCGGCATGATGGAAGACGGCACTCCCACACAAGGTGAGAACTCTTGGGCCGTCAGCAAGGAAAGCGTCCAGGAGTGCATATCTGCGGATATCAGCCTCATCAATGGCTTGGATACTGATTTTGTGCTTTTGCAGGAAGTCGATACAGACTCGACCCGTTCCTATCATGTTGACCAAGCCGCGGCCTTCAAAGAGGCTTTCTCAGACAAAGCAGCCGTGCAAGCCGTGGATTACCACAGCTCGTTTCTCTTCTACCCCATCACGCAGCCGCACGGCTTTGCCAACTCGTCGCTTCTGACCTTGAGCAGCGCGCAGGTGGACTCGGCCACGCGCTACAGCTATCCCGTGGCAGACGACCTCTCCAAGTTCCTCGACCTTGACCGCTGCTTTAGCGCTTGCCGCATCCCCGTTGCCAACGGACATGAGCTCGTCCTCATTAACAGCCATATGTCCGCTTACGACGAGGGCGGCACCATCCGTAAGCAGCAGCTCGAGACGATAGGGGCGTTTTTGTCTTCTGAGTATGAGAAGGGCAATTACGTGATTATGGGTGGGGATTTCAACCACGCCCTGTGCGAATCGGTGGAGATGTACGAGTCAAAGCAGCAGGTGCCGGAGTGGGTTGCTGTCTTCTCTGACGATGACCTGCCCGATAACTTTAGCGTGGTCCGTGCAGAAAACTTGGAAGACGTACCAACCTGCCGCGGTGCCGACATCCCCTATGAGAAGGGCGTGGACTACACCACAACCGTTGATGGCTTTATCGTAAGCAGCAACGTAAAGGCCACGGCTCAAAACATCGACAACGCCTTCAAGTACTCCGACCACAATCCCGTCAAGCTCTCCTTCACGCTTAAGGAAGATTAGATGCAGCGCGCGGTCGACTTTCTTATGCAGCCTGACACCGTTGTTGTCTTTGACATAGACGGTGTGTTGGCGCCCTATGAGTTCACACCGCGCTGTCATAGCGTCATCGACGACGACGAGTGGATGGAGCTCGTGCGCACAGGCGACCCGTACGGCAAGCTGCCGCCCATCAAACTCATCCAGCGCATGATTGCCCAAAAGGGACGCAAGTGCGTCTACGTTGTGAGTGTGTCAAGCCCAGAGGAATACCAAGGCAAACAGCGCTTTGTGACTGATAACTACGACATCGATGCTGCGCACATACGCTTCGTGCCATCAAAAGCCCAAAAGATCGACGCCTTGGCGCAGATAGCGGCTGAGTGCGGCGTGCCGCAGGAGCAGGTCGCTATCGTTGAAGACACCGTCAAGACCCTCGATGCTATAGCGCGCGCAAGCAGCTTTGCTACGATCCACGTGAGCAGCCTGTTTGCTTTTGACGAGTAACAAAGCCACACCTGCGCCGCATGCCAAGCGTGCAGCGCGTGTTTTTCTGTCAGAATAAACGGGTTTCAACAAAAAACCAGTAAAGCCCCTCTACAGACTCACGGAGCATTCACATGGCAGAGTTTATCTATCAGATTCAGCAAGCGCGTAAGGCTCATGGCGACAAGGTGATATTGGACGACGTGACGCTTGCGTTTTACCCCGGTGCCAAAATCGGTGTCGTGGGTCCCAACGGCATGGGCAAGTCCACGCTTTTGCGCATTATGGCTGGGCTTGAGGAGGTCTCCTTGGGAGACGCGCGCCTCACACCTGGCTACACCGTCGGCATCCTTGAGCAAGAACCACCCCTGGACGAGGACAAAACCGTCATTGAGAACGTGCGCATGGCCTTTGGCGACCTTGTGGCCAAGGTCGAGCGCTTCAACGCCATCGGCCTGGAGATGGCCGAGCCCGATGCAGACTTCGACGCCCTTATGGCCGAGATGGGCGAGCTCCAAGACGCCATCGATGCGCAAGACGGCTGGGATATCGATAGCAAGCTGCGTGTGGCTATGGACGCGCTGCAGTGCCCGGATGAGGACGCTCCGGTGAGCATTCTGTCTGGTGGCGAGCGCCGTCGCGTGGCATTGTGCAAGCTTTTGCTCGAGGCACCAGACCTCCTCTTGCTCGACGAGCCCACCAACCACTTGGATGCAGAGAGCGTTTTGTGGCTGGAGCAGTTTTTGCATACGTATCCCGGCGCTGTACTCGCCGTCACGCATGATCGCTACTTCCTCGACAACGTGGCCGAGTGGATCTGTGAGGTTGATCGCGGTCATCTCTATCCGTATAAGGGCAATTACTCCACGTACCTGGAGACCAAGGCAAGCCGCATCAAGGCTCAAGGCGAGCGTGAGGCCAAGCTTCTTAAGCGCATCGAGTCCGAGCTCGAGTGGGTACGCAGCAGTCCCAAGGCGCGCCAGGCCAAGAACAAGGCGCGTTTGGAGCGCTACGAGCAGATGGAGGCCGAGGCTCGTCAGTTCAAAAAGATCGACTTTTCTGAGATTCACATCCCCGCAGGCCCGCGCCTCGGCAACGTCGTGCTTGAGGCCGACCATATCCACAAGGAATTCGACGGTCGTGTGCTCATCGACGACTTGTCCTTCAGTCTGCCGCGCAACGGCATCGTGGGCGTCATCGGGCCTAACGGCGTGGGCAAGACCACGCTCCTCAAAGCCATCACCGGCCTTGAGCCTGTTACTAGTGGCGAGCTCAAGGTGGGAGAGACGGTCAAGATCTCCTACGTGGACCAGAACCGCGCCGGTATCGACCCAAACAAGAAGGTTTGGGAGGTCGTTGGCGACGGCATGGAGCAGATGATGGTGGGCCAGACCGAGGTTCCTGTCCGCGCTTATGTGGCAAGTTTTGGGTTTAAGGGAAGCGACCAGCAAAAGAACGCCGGTGTGCTGAGCGGCGGCGAGCGCAATCGCCTCAACTTGGCGCTCACTCTCAAAGAGGGCGGAAACCTCTTGCTTTTGGACGAGCCTACCAATGACCTCGACGTCGAGACGCTCGAGAGCTTGGAGGCGGCGTTGCTCGAGTTTCCCGGCTGCAGCGTTGTTGTGAGTCATGATCGCTGGTTCCTCGATCGCATCGCCACGCATATCCTGGCTTGGGAGGGTAACGACGAAAACCCCGGCAGGTGGCATTGGTTTGAGGGTAACTTCGAGTCCTACCAGCAAGACCGTGTCAAGCGCTTGGGCGAGGAGGGCTCCAAGCCCCGCAGGATGCACCGCAAACTGACGCGCTAATCGCCCCCTCTACGCACATAACCACTATGGGCCGCATGGCATTTTGCTGTGCGGCCCTTTTTGTTATTGAAATTTCTAGAGTGGTCGTGGGTCTGCCGTCGCAGGGCAGCGTGTTTGCGGGATAATGCGGTGCTGGATTGCAATCAACTGCAGGACGGAAAGATTGGCTTTGGACGAGGAACGCTACAAGCGCTGGACGCAGCCGTTTAGGCAAGAGCCCAAGATGCTCACCGTGCTGCTCGTGGGCAACAAGCTCGAAACGTATCTCTTCTATGTGATGTACCCGCTGCTGCTGGTACTCGAGCTTGCCTTTGGCAGCCCGTTGCTGCTCAAGAGCGTAGCTGTGCCGGCGATTGCCTTCGTGCTTGTCACACTCTTGCGCCGCGTGCTCAACGAGCCGCGCCCGTACGAGGAGCTCGATATACAGCCGCTCATAGTCAAGGACACGAAGGGTAAATCCTTTCCTAGCAGGCATGTCTTTAGCTGCTACATGATTGCCATGGCATGGCTGCCCTTTAACACCGTCGTAGGCGTTGTCTTGTTGCTGTTGGGGCTCGACATGATGTTTATACGCGTCATGGGTGGTGTGCACTACCCGCAAGACGTCTTGGCCGGAGCGCTCTGTGGAGTTCTTGCAGGCGTGGTGGGGTTTTACCTTATCCCGTAGCCTGCTTGTCATAATCAGGAAGTACAATCCGCGTTAGTTAACAAAACCTCTCTATCTTAGGAGCACGTCATGGCAAGCTCGGTAGGAAAGAAAATCAAATCCGCGGCCAAGGTGGCCGCTGTCACCATCCCGGCAACCGCTATCGTGGGCGTAGAGACTTTGCCCAAGGTGGCAAAGGCAGGCGCCAAAGTTGCCCCAGCTGTAGCAAAGGGCGCCGTCAAAGCAGCCCCCAAGGTCGCTAAGGCAGCTGTTGCCGCGGCTCCGGTCGTTGCGCACAAGGCCATCGAGGCTGCACCCAAGGCAGCCAGCAGCGCAGCGCAGGCGGCCCCCAAGGCCATCCAAGCTGTTGCGACAGGTGCGCCCAAGGCCGCAAGCCGCATCGCAGCCGCAGCACCCGCTGCTGCCGCTGCATCTGTGGCCGCAGCACAGAGCACGGCACTTGCCGTGCGCAACTCACCTGCAGCGCATAAGGCAAAAGACACCGCAATCGTCGCCTTGGGCGGGGTTAAGCGCGGCGTTAAGGCTGTTGGCAAGCAGAGCGTCAAGGGCCTTGCTGCATTGGGCGGGCTTGCCAAGCGCGGCTTTGTTGGCCTTCCCGCCAAGGGCAAGGTGGCTGTCGTGGGCGCTGGCTTGGGCCTTGGCGCTGCAGCAGCCGCGCATGTGGCCTACCATCGCTCCAAACGCTTGGAGGACAGGGCCATCCAAGAGGCGCTTGCTGCCCAAGAAGAGCTCATCGAGCAGATTGAAGAGCCTGCAGACGGGCAGGAAGAGGCGTAGGGCCTTGTCAAGAAAGCTCTTCTTCTTTGATTACGATGGCACGCTCGCTATCCCGCGAACGCGCACCATACCGCAAAGCACGCGTGATGCCCTTGCAGCTTTGGAGCGCAATGGGCATCTCGTGGCCCTTGCCACTGGGCGCCTGCAGTGCAACGCCTTGTCTTATATCGACTCTTTGGGCATACGCAATATCGTGGCCGACGGCGGCTACTCTGTGACAGTCGACGGTAAGCTTTTGTGGATGCAACCTTTGGATCTTGCATCGTGCAAGGCCTGCCTTCATCGCTTGAGTGACGCCGGCGTGCTCTGGGCTGTTCAGACAGCCAATGAGATGCTGCGCCATACGCCCTTTGCGCGCTTTGACGAGGTCGCAGGTGATTACTACGTTCCCACACAGGTGGATGAGAGTTTGGATATAGACACCCTTACCGCTGTCTATAAGATTTACATTCCCTGTAAGCGTCAGGATCAAGACGCCTTCATTGCCACGGGCATTTTAGACGGCATGCCTTGGGTGCGTTATGACTCAGACACCGTCTTTGTCGAGCCGATGGAAAAGGAGTTGGGCATCAAGAAGATGGCCGAGCTTTTAGGCGCGAGTTTGGAAGACGTCGTTGTCTTTGGCGACGGCAAGAACGACATATCGATGTTTTGCAGCTGTTGGACGTCTATTGCCATGGGCAACGCCATCCCGCAGCTCAAAGAGCGTGCGGATTATGTGACCAGCGATGTTGAGCACGATGGCATTTACAATGCCTGCAATCATTTTGGGTGGATCTAGCGCATGACGCTTGTGATGGACGCCGCTACCGCCGTAAAGCTCGCCAAACTCAACACGCGCTTCTATGCTAGCCAGGCAGATAGCTTCTCGTCTACTAGGCGCGCGTCGTGGGCTGGCTGGGACGCTGCCTTGGATGCCGCACAGCTGCAGGAGGCGCCGCACAGCATCTTGGATGTTGCCTGCGGGAACATGCGCTTTGCAGCCTTCGCAGCGCGCCGCTTTGCGGGTGCTGCTATCTCAAAGATTGCCTACACGGGTATCGACAACTGCCCAGCTCTTGCACAAGGCGCCCGTGTTGGCTTCGAGCCTGACGATTCTGTCAGCTGTCAGGCTGCTGCAGTGGAGACCACCTTCATTCAGCGCGATATCGTCGCCTGCTTGCTCGATGACATGCCGCTCGAGCTCCCTGCGGCACAGCTCGTCGTCTGCTCGGGCTTCATGCATCATGTTCCCAAAGCCGCTGCTCGAGTGCGTTTGTTGTCGCAGCTCTTGGGCGCTATCGAGCCGGATGGCGTGCTCGTCGTGTCCTTTTGGCAGTTCATGACAGATCCGTCCATTGCCGCTTCTGCACGCGAGCT